>CANIFK010000001.1 GCA_947466555.1 Acidobacteriota bacterium
CCGGCGGCCTGGCGAGCGGCAGCCCGCTTTCCATTCCGACGTTGCCGTACTCGGCGACGCTGGACGGCGCTCCGGTTTCGATTGCCTTCCTGGGTATGACGCCGGGCCAGATCGCACTCGGTCAGGCAAACATTCAGATTCCGCGGGAGACCAAACCCGGTACGTATCCACTGGTGATCCGGATCGGTGACACTTCCAGCAACGGGCCGCTACTTACCGTCACTGCGCCACGTCCATGAACACTCGGGCCAATTGGCGGTTGATTCTTGCAATTGCCGCCATCTTTCTGTCGTTGGGCGTCGGGTTTACTCTGGCGACCACCAACAGCGAGGGAAGCCGTCCCAGCGGCTTCCCGGGGGCCGTCACGGTTGCGGTGCAGCCCGTTACAGTTCTGGTGACGACGAAGTCTGGCGGCGTTGTCGCTGAGGTATTTGGAAAGCCTGGAGACCATGTCGCCAAGGGTAGCCTTCTGCTTCGTTTGGAGACTGGCCCGCTGGGCGAGCAGCGGCGTAACCTAGCCTCCGCGTTACGGGTGACTCGCGCAGCGCTGCAATCGTCGAAGGAGCTTTCGGTGCTTCCCGCGGGGCTTCGGTCAGCGTTGATTGAGGTTCACCCGGATGTGACGGCGGCCGAGGATCGTTACGTTCGCGCGGTTGCTGTGCTCGATCGGGCACGATCGTCATCGGCACAAGCGGAATGGAATCAAGCCGCCGCCGAACGGACTCTGGTTCGGGAGCGTCTCAGCCGTTCGCTCTCCGCTACGGGCGCGGCGGGCGATCTGGCGCCGATGATTCCCTTGCTCGAAGGCCGGATCCGGGACATCGACCAGATCCTGGCAGATAGCGACGTACGCGCGACGACCGATGGTGTGATCGATATTCTGGATCTCCGTGCCGGAGATCGTTTGCTGCCGGGCGGCGCGGCGGCGATTTTGTTGCTCGCGGGCGAGTATTTCTGCGAGTTTCCCGTGCCCGTCGCGGACTCTGGCGCGCTGCGGGCCGGGCTGGAATCCGGTGGTACGATTGGCCCGGGCCGGGAGGCAATCCGATGGCGCGTTGATCGGCTCGGGTTGCGAACGATTCCCGTTGGGTTACGGGAGAACCGGCAGGTGGCGCAGGAGACGCTGGTGCGCGCGCGGTTTTCGGCGGGTGAGGGCGTGCGTGGGTCGATGGCGGTGCTGGAACTTCCCAGGGTTCGGTTGGCGCAATGAGCGTTCCGGCGGTTTCGGTTCGCGGCGTTTCGAAGAAATTCGGGGCGAATGTTGTACTCAGCGGCGTGGATATCGAGATCGCGCCGGGCGAGATATTTGGGATGTTCGGTGCGAATGGGTGCGGGAAGTCAACGCTGCTGCGCATCCTCGCGGGCGCGATTCTTCCGACGAGCGGAACGGTGGCCATCCAGGGCGTCGCCGGATACGTGGCGCAACGGTTCAGCCTCTATCAGGACCTGTCGGTGGAGGAGAACCTGTCGTTCTATGCGCGTTGCTATCGGCCCGGCGACGACACGCTTCGCGCGGATATCGACGCGGTGATCGAGCGATTCGGACTCACGCCGTTTCGCGGCAAGCGGACCGGGTTGCTGTCCCACGGTTGGAAGCAGCGGGTGGCGATCGCTTCGGCGCTGTGCCACAAGCCTTCGGTCTTGCTGCTCGACGAAGTGACCGCAGGGATCGATCCCGACGCGCGGGATGATATGTGGACGATTCTGGCGGACGCTTCGCGCTCCGGTACCGCCATAATCCTGACGACCCATTTCACGGATGAGGCCCGCCATTGCCATCGCACAGGGTATCTGCGCGATGGGTTGCTGGGTCCCGGGCCGAAGACAGGCGGGGGGATCGGCTGATGCATCGGATGCTTGCGGTCCTTTCCAAAGAGTTCCGGCACATGCTGCACGATCCGGTGACACTGGTATTGACCTTCGGATTGCCTGTGGTGCAACTGCTTCTTTATGGGTTTGCGCTGGAGACGCGGGTGCAGCACGTTCCGACGGCGTTGCTGAATTTCGATCATCACGCCACGGGCGAATTGCTGGCCCAGCGGATCTCGCAATCGTCGTTGTTTTCGCTGAAGGGTCCCTACCAGAGCGAGCAGGAAGCCGTTGCCGCACTGCGGCGCGGGGATGTTCGAGTCGCTATCGAAATCCCGTCCGGCTATACCGCGAACCTGATGTATCTGCGCAAGGCGAGCGTGCGCGTTTGGGTGGACGGGGCGGATGCGACTACCTCGACTTTTCTTTTGACCGCGCTTGATTCTCTCGGCCTGGAAGCCACGATGGAGCAGATTCGGGCGCTGCGGACGGCCTCCGCGGTTGAGGCCGGCGTGACCATCGAATCGAACGTCTTGTCCAACCCAAGCGGACGTACCGTGGCGTATCTGATTCCCGGTTTGCTGGCGATTTTGATTCAGACGATTGTGACTGTGCTGATGGCGCTATCGTTTGCTTCCGAGCGGGAGTCCGGGACGCTGGAGCAGATGCTGGTTACGCCGCTGGGGCGCGGGGCGATCATTGCCGGTAAAGCGACCGCCATCGCGATGGTCGGACTGACTGAAACCGCGTTCCTGGTTCTGCTGATGCGGTATGTTTTCGCGATTCCCATCATGGGGAGTCTGGGGCTCTTTCTTTGCTTTGTGCCGCTCCTGGTGCTGATTCCGCTGGGGCTGGGCCTGTTTGTCGCTGCGCATTCCCATAATCATTCGCAAGCGATTCAGTTTGCGAACGTGATTCTGTTGCCTTCCATTCTGCTGTCCGGTTTTGTCTTCCCGCGCGAGTTCCTGAAGTTTCCGTTTGACCGGGTCAGCAGTTTTCTACCTGCTTCGTACCTTGTCGCGCTGAGCCGAGATATCATCCTGCGCGGCACGTCGGCGGCCGATCTTCTGCCGAAACTCGCCATTACCGGCGGGTTTGCGCTGGTGATGATGGTTGTTGGCTATTTGGCTGTGCGCCGTTCACTTGGGGTGCGCTAGGCTTCAGGCGATGAGGGCGGGGACGGTGCGGCCGTGGATATCGGGCAGGGTGAAATCGCGGCCGGAGTAGCGGTAGGTCAGTTTGGTGTGGTCGATGCCGAGTAACTGAAGGACTGTGGCGTGTAAGTCGTGAACAGTAACTACGTTTTCGACGGCGTGGTTGCCGAGTTCGTCGGTGGCACCATAAATGAGTCCCTTTTTCGAGCCGCCGCCGGCGAGCCAGATGGTGAACCCGAAGGGGTGGTGGTCGCGGCCGTCGCCGTTGCCGGTGTCGGGCGTGCGACCGAATTCGCCGGCCCAGATGATGAGGGTTTCGTCGAGAAGGCCGCGGGACTTCAGGTCTTTGATGAGGGCTGTTACGCCTTGATCGGTGACCAGGGCGTTCGTCTGGTGGCCCTCGCGGAGTTTGTCGTGCTGATCCCAGGTGCCATTGTTGCCGCCGTAGAGGTTGGGCGGGGTGATCTCAACGAAGCGAACCCCGGATTCAATGAGCCGGCGGGCACGGAGGCATTGCAGGGAATAAGCCCGCTGGTGCTCGTTCTTGCTGTTGAGGCCGTATAACTCTTTGGTGGCTTCGGACTCTTTAGAGAGATCGAGAACGTCTGGCGTGAGGGCCTGCATGCGGTACGCCATTTCGCCGTTTTTGATGGCGGTTTCGATGGCGTCGTTATTGTGGGACTTGGCGAGGAAGGCGCGGTCCTGGGCGGCGAGGGCTTGGAGTTGGGCTCGTTGAATGGGATCGGCCGCGGCGGGGACGATGTTTTCGACGGGGACGCCATCGGCACGGACGGACATGGCCTGGTGGGTGGCGGGGAGGAACCCGTTGGAGAAGTTTTCGAGGCCGCCGGGCGGGTTATCGCCGTGATTCAGTAGTAAGTAGCCAGGTAAGTTTTTGTTGGTGGAGCCGAGGCCGTAATTGACCCAGGAGCCGAGGGAAGGGAAGCCGCCGAAGTTCCGGCCGGTGTGGAGGAAGACGTTGGCGCGGGCGTGGAGCGGGAACTCCGATTTCATGCTGCGGACGACGCAGAGTTCGTCGGCGACGGTGGCGATGTGGGGGAAGAGTTCGCTGACGGGCAAGCCGGATTGGCCGTATTGCTTGAACTTCCAGGGGGAGCCGAGGTATTTGCGTTTGGGACCGGAGACGTAGCTTTCCAGTTTTGCCTGCTGGCCGTCAAGCTGGGTCAACTTCGGTTTGGGGTCGAAGGTGTCCATGTGGGAAACGCCGCCGGGCATGAAGAGGAAGATGACGTTCTTGGCTTTGTGCTTCTGGACGGACTGGGCGTGGAGTGCCTGGAAGGCAAGGTAGCCGAAGCCGTTGGAGGCGGATTGGAGGAGTTGGCGGCGGGTCATCAGCTTGTTGCTATTGTATGTTCAGATTGAGCCGTCCGCCAGATCCTGCGGGTAGAGGGACTCGATGTTGTCGCGGGTGAGGACCTTCATTTTGGCGAAGAGGGCGGGGACGGTGGCCTTTTTCTCCAGCATGGGTGCGACGAGTTTCCACAACTGATTGCCGTAGTCTTCGGGTCCGAAGCCGATGGCGCCAGCGAGGGGGCTGTCGGGGCGCCGGAGTTCGCGACGAATGTCGATGGCGCCCCCGAAACTCCAGACCTGCCAGAGACGGGCGCGGCCGGCCTCTTCGATGGCCTGGATGGCGCCCATGGCTGCCGGGTCACTGACACACACGACGATCCCGCGACGGAGGCGGGAGGAGCGCATTCTGGCGCGGAGGAGGCGGAGTCCGGTTTCAAAGGAGCCACGGCTATCGAGGCGTGTGAGCTGCAGTTCTTTGGCCCGGGGGGAGCGCTTCTCAAATGACTGGAGGAATCCGCTGAGGCGGGCGGCGGGGAGGGAGCCGAAGTGGATGTTGCCGACCAGGATGACTTCCTCAATGGGTTCTGCGGGTAGGAGTCGCCAGGCGGTCTGGCCGGCCATGACCCCGGCGGCATAGTTATCGGCGCCGAAATAGGAGGCGCCGGCGATGGTCATGTCGATGGAGATGAGTGGAATACCGGAGCCATGAAAGAGGCTGGCCAGTTCGGGGCCGGTGTCGGATGCGGCTTGGAAGATGATCGCGACATCGACCTTCTCGCGAAGCATTCGCTGGGCGTTGCGGACGGTTTGGGAGACGCTGCCGCGATTGTCGAAGGAAAGGAGTTCGGCGTGGTGGGCGGCGGCGGTTTGGGTGATTGACTCGGTGACAGAGCGGGGGAAGGGAAGGCGATTGTCGCGGGAGGCGTAGCCGATGCGCGGGATGCGTTGTTCGCCGGTGGAGAAGAGGAGCGCGGCGGTATATCGGCCCGGGGACGGCTGGGTGACCCAGCCGTGGTGTTCGAGGGTCCGGAGGATGCGGAGGACGGTGGCTTTGTTGATTCCGGACTGGCGTGAGAGTTCGACAAGGGTCGTGGATTCACCGGGCAATTGCTGGAGGCGGGTGAAGACGTCGATCGCTCGTTCCAGATTGGTCAGGAGATAGGACGACGGCATGGTTCTGTGAAAGAACCACTCTATCATTCAGGCGGAGGATTACCAGGGTGCTCTTCGTAAAGTGCGTAGGAAAGTGTCGCAACTGGTCGGTTCTATCAGCGAACCCTTTTCTCGGTTGCGTTGTGGTTGTTCTGTCTGTTACCTTTGCCCAATTCCCAGGTGAGGTGTCTCCATGTTCATGAGAATGATTGCAGCGGCGGCGGTGTTGACCGGCCTGATCGGTGGTTTGCACGCGCAGACCGTGAGTGGTTCGATTGTCGGTTCCGTTCAGGATCCGAGCGGATCGGCGGTGCCGGGGGGCGATGTGAAGCTGAAGTCCGTGGACACGGGCGTTGAGCGGAGCTCGAAGGGATCGCCAACGGGCGACTTCGCGTTCCGAAACATTCCGCCGGGAGAGTACACGCTGAGTGTGACGGCGCAAGGATTCCGAAGACTCGAGCGGAAGGGACTGGTGCTGAGCCAATCGGAGACGCTGGCGACAGGCATCAGCACGCTGGAAGTGGGCGCGGTGACCGATACGGTGACGGTGACGACGCAGGGTGCGGTGGTGCAGACGGCGAGCAGCGAGCGCGGGAGCGTGATCACGGCGAGCCAGGTGGAGCGGATTCCGGTGCGCGGGCGCAATGCGTGGGACCTGATGCAACTGATGCCGGGGACGGTGCCCGCGGCGGCGACGAATGAGTCGATTTCTCGCAATACGCGCCTGAATGTGAATGGCGGCCGGATCAACTCATTGAGCGTTGTTGTGGACGGAATGGGGATGAACCAAATCGGGAACTTCGCCAATCAATTGATGAACATCAGTATGGACGCGGTCGAAGAGGTGAAGGTCCTGATGTCGAACTATCAGGCCGAGTACGGCCGGACATCCGGGGCGGAGGTGCAGTTGGCGACCAAGTCCGGCAAGCGGGAGTTCCACGGGCTGTTCAGCTACTTCAAACGGCATGAACAGTTCAATGCCAACAGTTTCTTCAACAACCGGAACGGACAGGTGAAGGGCCGGTACCGGTTCAACACGTTCAACTACAACATCGGTGGGCCTATCTTCATTCCGGGGAAATTCAATACCGAAAAGAACAAGCTGTTCTTCTTCTTTTCGCAGGAGTTCTGGCCGGTAACGACGACTAGCTCGGGCCGGCTGACGATGCCGACGGAACTGGAGCGAGCAGGGAACTACTCGCAAACGGTGGACCTGAATAACGCGTTGATTCCGATCCTTGATCCCACGTCCCGGCAGCCGATGCCGGGCAATATCATCCCGGCGAGCCGGATCGATGGCAGCGGCCAGGCCTTGCTGAAAGTGTTCCCGCTGCCGAACTTCACGAACCGCCAGATTTCGGGTGGGAACTACAACTACATCTTTAATGCCGAGACTGCGACGCCGCAGCGATTCGGAACGGCGCGCATTGACTACAACATCAGTGCGAAGCATCAGCTATACGGCACGTATTCGTTCTATCTGGACCGGCAGACCGGGTGGCAGGTGGCAACGACGAGCGCCAACTGGAATCAATTGCCGCGGACCTACTGGACGGATCCGAAGCTGCTGGTGGTGCGCTACAACATGATCATTACGCCTACGCTGGTGAACGAATTGACTGTCGGGGCGAACGGGCGGAAGGAGGGCGAGGACATTGCCGCCGACGCCCTGGCGCAGAGCACGCGGAGCAAGATCGGCTTTACGGCCGGACAGTTCAGCCCCGGCGTGAACCCGTTGGGGCTGATTCCGAACGCCACGTTTGGCGGCGTTCCCGGGGCGGCGAATCTGTTTATGGACAACCGGACGCCGTTGCTTTCGACGCGACTGAATGTGCCGATCAGCGACAACATTACGAAGATCAAAGGCGGGCACGTGTTTAAAGCCGGCTTTGTGGCGGAGCGGATTTTCGCCACCGCCAACGCGGCCAACCCATTCAATGGCAGCTACTCGTTCGCACGCGACGTGAACAATCCGCTGGATACCGGGTACGCCTATAGCAACGCCTCTTTCGGTGTGTTCAGCTCGTACACGGAGCAACTGCGGCGGAATACGAATACGCAGTGGTTTACCTACGTGGAAGGGTATGTGCAGGATACGTGGAAGGTGAACAAGCACCTGACGCTCGACTATGGGTTGCGGTTCTCGCACCTGGGCAACGAGATTTTGCGTGGGAATATGGTGTCCACGTTCAACGCCGATTTCTGGGATCCGGCGAAGGCTGTGAAGCTGGTGCAGCCGGCGATCGTCGGCGGGCGTCGTGTGGGCCAGGATCCGATTACGAAGGCGGTGTATCCGGCGACGGCGATTGGCGCGATCGCGCCGAACTCCGGGGATCCGGCGAATGGCATGGTGATCCCGGCGATCAATAAGTCCTATCCCGGTTCACTGATCGACACGCCGGCGGTGCTGGTGGCGCCCCGGTTTGGTTTTGCCTATGACCCGTGGGGCGACGGCAAGACGGCGGTGCGCGGCGGCGTGGGGCTGTTTAACCAGCGGAAGGACAACGCCTGGGGCGGACCGAATCCGCAGGTGCCGATCATCACTACGCCGACGGTTTACTACGGCACCCTTTCGACGTTGCTCTCTTCGACCGGGTTCACGTTCCCTTCGACGATCACTTCGGTGAAGCGGGATTCCAAGTCGCCGTACGCGATGAACGCGAGCCTTTCGGTCCAGCGGAATATCGGGTTTGGGACGGTGGTTGACGTTGCCTATGTGGGGACGTTCGGGCGGCATTTGGAGTGGGTGCGGGATCTGAACGCGATTCCGATTGGGACGAATTTCAATCCGCGGAATGCGGATCCGACAAATGCCGCTGTGCCGTTGCCCTCGGCGTTTTTGCGGAAGTATCCGGGTTTCAACAACATTAACCAGGCCGACTGGGCGGCCAACTCCAGCTACCACTCGTTGCAGGTGACGGCGAATCGCCGCTTTGCGAAGGGCCTGCAGTTTGGAGGGGCGTGGACGTGGTCGAAGGCGATGGGGTACGTGGATACCGACGGGTCCGCAGTCAGCGCGCTGGTGGATCCCAAGATCTGGAACTACTCGGTGGCCGGGTTTGACCGTACGCATGTGCTGAAGCTGAACTACCTGTGGGAGGTGCCGGGCGGACCGTGGAAGAACCTGGCAGCCAAGCATGTGCTGCACGGGTGGCAGTTGTCCGGGATCACCAGTTTCGTGACCGGTGCGCCGCTGGGCGTAGGGTACAACCTGGTGGTAAATCGGGACATTACGGGTACGCCGGATTTGGGCGCGCGCCTCAACGTACTGTCGAACCCGAATCTGCCGAAGGATCAGAAAACGTTCGGCCGGAATTTTAACACCGATGTCTTTGCACCGCCCGCGGTTGGCGCGATTGGCAACTCGGCGAAGTACCTGATTCGCGGACCCGGCGTGAACAACTTCGACATTTCGATGATCAAGAGCATTGCGGTGCGGGAGCCGTTCAAGGTGCAGTTGCGGTGCGAAGTCTACAACGCGTTCAATCACACGCAGTTCACGGCGATTGATACGACGGCGCGATTCGATGCGCAGTCGCGCCAGGTGAACGGGACGTTCGGGCAGTATACGGCGGCCAGCAATCCGCGGCTGATGCAGATTGCGATCCGGGCGCAGTTTTAGAGGAGGCCGGCACGCATGTCGATATCACGGAGAGAGTTCACCAGATTGTTGGGGGCTGGCGCGATGGCGCCAGCCGCGGGCCGGCGGCCGAACATCATTTTCATCCTGGCCGATGACCTGCGCTTTGACGATTTGAGCGCCGTGGGCAACACGGTTCTTCGGACGCCGAACCTGGATGCCCTGGCGAAGAACGGAATCCGGTTCGAGAACGCGTTTGTGACGACGGCGATTTGCTGTTGCAGCCGGGCCAGCGTGCTGACCGGGCAGCATATGCGGCGCCATGGGGTCGAGGATTTCAAACGCCCCTTAACCGCCGCGCAGATGGAGAAGACCTATCCGGTGCTGCTGCGGAAGGCTGGTTATCGAACCGCCTTCCTGGGAAAGTTTGCCGTCGGGCAGCCCACGCCGGGAAACCGTGAGTTGGCATTGCCGAAGCACCAGTTCGATTTCTGGTACGGCTTTCCGCAGAGTATCGATTTCCGGCAGGAGATTGACGGAACTGTCCGGCATCTGACGCCGGTGATGACGGAGAAGGCGATCTCATTCTTGCGCTCGACGCCGGCGGAACAGCCGTTCCTGTTGTCGCTGAATTTCAAGGAACCGCACGGCCCGTTCAACTACTTTGATCCGGACCGGCCGAGTCAGTACAAGGACGCCCCGATTCCGGCGCCGGCGACGCATACCCGCGCGGATTTTGAAGCCGAGCCGGAGTTTCTGCGGCGTTCCTTGAACGGGAATAAAGACGGCCAGTGGCCGGCCGATGCCGAGGCGCAGCGGTTGGAGGAGGCGCGTATCTCCTACCACCTGGTGGCGGGGATTGATGACGCCGTGGGGAAGGTGATGGCGGCGTTGCGGGAGTTGAATCGGGACGGCGAGACGATCGTGATTTTCACGTCCGACAACGGGTCTTTCCGCGGGGCGCACGGGTTTACGGGCAAGTGGATCATGTATGAAGAGTCGATCCGGGTGCCGCTGATTATTCGCGATCCGCGTATGCCGGAGAAGGTCCGGGGGACGTTGTGCAAGGAGATGGCGCTGAACATCGACATGGCGCCGACGATGCTCTCCATGGCGGGCGTGGCGGTGGATTCGGGGATGCAGGGACTGGACCTGTCGCCGATTGTGGCAGGGCGGAAGATGTCGACGCGCACCGAGTGGTTCTACGAACACACCTACAACACGGATGCGCCGCGGCTTCCGATTGTGCGGAGCGAAGGGGTGCGCGGGACGCGGTGGAAGTATATCCGCTATCCGGACACCAAGCCGATGTTTGAGCAGCTATTCGATTTGGGCTCCGATCCGGTGGAGCGGCATAACCTGGCCGGGAAGGCGGAGCACAAGGCCGTGCTGGCGCGGTTACGGCGGCGGTGTGATGCGTTGAAGAGCGCGGCGGCGTGAGCGGTTACTGGAGGTAGAGGAACTCTTTGGAGTTGAAGATGGTGTGCGCGAGAGTGGGCCAGGGGTTCTGGCCCAAGGACTCGGCGAGCTGTTTGTAAGCTTTGACTTCTTCGGCCGAGGGAGGGCGGAGGAGGGCGGTTTCGAACATCTTCGTCAGGCGCTGTTCAAACGTTCCTTGAGGCAAGCGGTCGGCCCAGCCCTGGGCTTGCTGGAGGACGAAGGGATCGTTTAGCATTGCCAGGGACTGCGTGGGGACGTTGGTGACGTCTCGGTTGCCGCGGGTTTGGAGCGGGGCGGGGAAGTCGAAAATCTCCAGGAATTTGGGGCCTTGCATGCGGGTCACCTTGACGTAAATGCTGCGGCGGCCGTTGCCGTCGAGCGGACCCTGGAAGAGGCGGCGGTAGTCCGTGGGTTCCTTGCGGTGCGGCTGGACGCTGGGGCCGTACATGGTTTCGTCGAGGCGGCCGGAGACGGCGAGCAGCGTATCGCGGATGGACTCTGCGTCCAGACGGCGGATCTGATTTTCGGCCTGGAAGGCGTTGGTCAAAAGCAGTTGTTTGATGAGCGCCTTTGTGGACCAGCCGTTGCGCATGAAATCGGCGGCTAGGTGGTCGAGGAGATCGGGGTTCGAGGGCGGGTCACTCAGACGGCCGAAATTATCGGTGGAGGTGACGAGTCCTTTGCCGAAGATGTGATGCCAGACGCGGTTGACGAACACGCGCGCGGTGAGCGGGTTTTCCGGGCTGGCCATGGCTTCTGCGACTTCCAGACGGCCGGAACCGTTCTTATCCACTTGGCGAAGCTTTTCGGGCATGAGGCTCAGGAAGTGCCGGGGCGCGGGACGGCCGGGGTTAAGCGCCTGGCCGCTTAGGAAGATGGGATGGTCGGCGCCGGGATCCATGTCGGCCATAGCGTTGACGACCGCGGGCGATTCCAGTTTGGCCTCGAAAGCGCGGTATTCGGCGGTCAATGTTTCCAGGGCGGGAATGGCGTCCCGACGGTTATTGAGGAGCCCGATCTCGATGGCGCGGTTGAGCGCGAGGACATCGGCATCGGTAGCCTGCTGGGCGGCCCAGCGGCGGATGGCATCGGCGAGGGGGACCGTGTTCTTGATGGGTTTGGGTGCGTCGCTCTCGTTGTGATACCAGGCCTGGGAGACGACGAACCAGGAGCGGGTGATGGTTTCCGCCGGGTTGGTTTTGAATCTGCCGGGGCGCTCGGGCAGGCGGGGGTTGTCGGTGATGGTGTCGACTTCCAAATAGGTACGGAGCGGTTGGTCGTTGCGGGTGGGGACCTTTTCGAGGTGGAGCGCGGGGCCTTCGATCAACTTGTGGTCTTCGCCGATGACGCAGTGGTCCATGACGGTGCGGTGGGCGGCGGCGTTAGCGCCGGACATCTGGAAGGTCAGGAACTTCTTGTCGCGCGGGAGGATGGGGGAGCGGAGGGAGCCGTTCCATCTGTCGGTCGTGGCGTTGGTGGCGAGGCCGTTGGGAAAGATGGTTTCTATGGCCGCGTCGCCGGTGGTGGCGATGGCGAAGTCGCCCGCTTTCACTGGTTCCAGTCCAATGCCGGAGGCGGACCAACCGGGGGGGAGGCCATTGGCGAAATTGACTGACGGGGCGGGGAGTTGTTGGATCTCGATGGCCGATTGGCCGGCTTGCTGAAGCCAGAGCTTGGCGAGTTCGCTGCGGATGGACTGCTTGAGGTTGGCCAGGTTCGGTTTAGTTGGTTTGTTGAGCGTTTGAACGACGGGGCGGGAGCTATTGATGATGCCGTAGAGGGCGTAGTAGTCCTCGGTGGGAATTGGGTCGAACTTGTGGTCGTGGCAGCGGGCGCAACTGACGGTGACGCCCTGGAAGGCCTTTGTGAGGGTGTCGATCTGGTTGTCAACGACGTCGGTGCGGAGTTCGGGGAACTGGTTGCAGTTGTCGTGACCCATTTCGCCGAAGCGCCAGAAGGCGGTGGCGAGGGTGGATTCGTTTTGGCCGTTGGCGAGGCGCGGGGTTTTAAGCAGGTCGCCGGCGACGTGTTCCTTCACGAACTGATCGTAGGGGAGGTCCTGGTTAAAGGCGCGGATGAGGTAGTCCCGATAGCGCCAGGCGCCGTGGATTTCGTAGTTCCACTCGTAGCCGTAAGTCTCCCCGAAGCGCATCAGATCGAGCCAGTGGCGGGCCCAGCGTTCGCCGTAGCGGGGGCTGCTTAGGAGCCCGTCGATGTAGTTGGCGTACGCGCTGGGTGAGGAGTCGTTGAGGAATTGCGCGAGGAGTTCGGGCTTGGGAGGGAGGCCGGTGGCTGCGTAGGCGGCGCGGCGGGCGAGGGTGCGTTTGTCGGATGATTTCGCGGCCGTTTTGAGGAAGGCGTCGATGGGTTGGGGCGGGACCTTACGGAGGGGCTGGAAGGCCCAGTGGGGGGCCTTGGCTTCTTTGGCTGGTTGCGCGTTGGGCCACGGGGCGCCTTGGTCGAGCCATCGTTCGATGGCGTTGATCTCGTCGTTGGTGAGTCTTCCGCCGGGTGGCATTTTGAGGGCGCCCTGTTGGCGGATGGCGGCTTTGATTTGCTCGGCGCCGGGGCCACGGTGGCCACCTTTGAGGATGGCGTCGCGCGAATCGAGGCGGATGCCGGAGAGCTGTTGGGCGGGGCCATGGCAGCCCTGGCATTTGGTGGCTAAAACGGGACGGACCCGGCTTTCAAAGAAAGCCGGGTCCGTGGTTGCCTCCTGCGCGTTCGCGAGTAAGGCGATGGCGGGCAGAAGTAGGAAGCGCATAGTTAGAACTGGAGGTTCAGACCGAGCTTCAGGAAGCGGGGCAAGTTACCCTGCACCGGGTTGAGGCGGCCGAAGGCGCCGTTGGTGACGTCGGTGGACTGAATGCCGGTGAACCAGGGGTGGTTCATGGCGTTCACCATTTCGAAGCGGAACTGCATCTTCACGCGCTCGTGGATCGGGAAGATCTTCGAGATCGAAGCGTCCCAGTTCTCGTAGCCAGGCGTGCGGACGTCGGAGAAGCGCAGGGGGAAGTTCCGGAGAGTGAACGGTTCCTGTGCGCCGACGAAACGGTTGGTGGTGGGGCTGACCCAGAGGTCGGTGTTGAAGTACTTACCGAGCGTGGGGTTGTCGAGTTTGGCCGAACCGTTGGTGACCTGACCGGCGTTGGGGTAGTTGATCGTCGCACCAGCCATGTAGGTGATGTTGGCGTTCATTTCCCAGCCGCCGGCGATGAAGTCGGCAACTTTATTGAAGTTAGACCCGAACTTCTTACCCCGGCCGACGGGCAGCTGCCAGACGGTGGCGAGGTTGAACTTGCGCGGGATGTCGATATCGGGAGCCGACTGCTTGACGAGGTTCGAGGAGGCCGGGTCGGAGAGGTTGAAATCCTGCACGTTGAGGAAGGCAACCCGTTCGAGGGTCTTCGAGCCGGTGAAGCTGGCGAGGAAGGTCAGGCCCTGGGAGAAGCGCTTGGACGCCTTGATTTGGAAGGAGTCATAGCGCTGACGGCCGATGGGCAAGTTGTTGATGCTGAGCGGCGTGTACTGCGGGAAGGTGAACAGGAGGGTCTGGCGGGTGATGGTGGCACCGTTCAGAGCCGCGTTGTTCGGGATCAAGCCGCGCATCGGGTTGGAAACCTGCGCATTGTAGTAGGCGTTGTCGATCACGCCCGCCGAGGTGCGGCGGCCGAGTTCGGCGGTCGGAATGAAGTTCGCCGTGGTGCCGATCGGCAGCTTGTTGATGAGGTTGCCAACGAAGGCCGCTTCGACCAGGACGCCGCCGGCCAGCTCGCGCTGGATGTCGATGGAGTACTGATGCGAATAGGGCAGCGGGCGATCCTGCCAGTTGACGCCGAGGCCCTGGCCGAGGAAGCTGGCGGCGCCTTCGGCGTTGCCGACGGCGGAGAGCAAGCGACCGCCGACCTGGTTGGTGAAGGCGTTGGCGAGGGAGACCGCGGGACGGAGGTTATCCACCGTGGTGGTCACGTTCGTGCGCTGCGAGTAGCCCTGGTTGGAACCGGTGGCCGACTGGCCCATGTAGAACAGACCATAGCCGCCGCGGACAACCCACTTCTCGCCGAGGCGATAGGCGAAGCCGACGCGGGGGGCGAAGTTGTTCTTGTCCGGGTTGAATGAGCCGCGAGGCGTGCCGCCCTGGCCGGCAAATTTCACGGCGCCCTTGAGGTTCAGACCGGTGGCCTGGGCCGCGATGGGGCTGGCGGCGTTGAAGTCGAGCGCCTGCACCATGCGGTCATAGCGTTCGTAGGCGGGCGACTCGTAATCCCAGCGCAAGCCCATGTTGATGGTCAGGCGGTTGGTGACTTTGAAGTCGTCCTGGAAGAAGCCGGCGTAGAAGTAGTTGACGAAAGCCGGGTCGATGTTGCGGTCGGCGAAGCCGGACGAGGGATAGCCGAGCAGGAACGTGGCGAGTTCGTTTCCGGCCGTGGCTTCCGCCTGGTTGGAAACACGCTGAGTCCAGTTCTTGGTGAAGGTGTAGTTACCCGAAGCAAAGCCGGGGTTGGCAGTGTTGACGTTGTACTTGCGGGCTTCGACGCCAAACTTCATGAAGTGGCGGCCGATGACCTTATTGATGTTCGGCTGAATGGTGTAGGTGTCGAACGCGCCGGTGTTCTGGAGCGTGCCGGTTCCCATGGCCTGGTAGGCGCCGTTGAATTCAAAGCGCGGGAAGGCGAGCTTGGTGAACTGGTTGACGAGAGCCGAATCGAACCCGAGCTGCTTGGGGTCGAAGCCGGTGCCGTAGGAGCTACCAGAGGACTCTTCCCAGCGGTTCAGGCCGAGACGCAAGTCGAAGGTGGTGGTGGGGTTCAACGTGGAAGTCCAGTTGAATCCGAAGGTGCGGCCGTTGCGGATCAGCGGCGCGTTACCGGTGGGTTCGGCGGGGTTGGCGTCGTTCACGTTCTTGACGAACACGAGACCGCGGTACTCGCTGAACGGATTCTGACCGTAACGGAAGTTGGTGTTGTTCTTGGCGTTGACCTGATAGTCCATACGGCCGCCCCACTGGAACATGTCCGCAACCCAGCGCGAGGGGTAGGGGTAGTTGAGGACTTGGGCCGGGCCGTTGCCGGCGGAGGTGGGGGCCGGGTAGTACTTGAGGGCCGCGGTGGCGATGGGGCTGATGCGCGAAGCCGGGATGATGTTGCCGGGGAACGCGGTACGGGTGCCATCGGCCTGCGTCGTCAACGGATCGTAGATGCCGACGAGCGCGTTCTGGGCGTTGCGCAGCGTGGAGAAGTTGCCACCGCGCCAATCCATGGCGGGCACGGTCTGCACACCGGGGTCGGCCGAGCGCTGGCGCATTTCTTCGTGCGAAATGGTCCAGAAGAGCTTGTTGCGGCCGTCGAGCAGTTTCGGAATCAGGACCGGGCCGGAGAGGAAGAAGCCGTAGGAGTTGATGTTGTTCGGAGACTTCTTGATGCCGCCGGCGTTCAATTCCCACTGATTGGCGTTCAACTTGTCGTTCTGGAAGTATTCAAAAAGATTGCCGTGGAGCTGGTTGGTACCGGACTTGGTCACCATGGTGACGATGCCACCACCGGTGCGGCCGTACTGCGCGTCGTAGGTATTGGTCAGCACCTTGAACTCCTGAACGGATTCCATGGTGGGGACGTGGATAACGGTACGGGAGGAGCGCACGTTGGACATACCGTCCAGCAGCACTTCGTTTTCACCGGAGCGGCCGCCGTTGACGGAGAACCCGGTGGTGCCGCCGATGTCGAAGGAGCGCAGATAGCGCCAGCCGCCGGCCTTGAACACGCCGGGCGCGGCCCAGGCGATCTGGAAGGGGTTGCGGCCCTGCGTGGGCAGGTTGGCGATCAGCTGATTGTTGAGCGCCGTATCGCGGTTGGCGGTTTCGGTCTGCAGTTGGCTAACGGCGGCGTTCACCGTGATGGAGTCGGCAACAGCGCCGACCTGGAGCTGGACGTCGAGACGGGCCTTGTCGAGTGATTGGAGAATCACGTTGTCCCGAACGACACGGCGGAAGCCGTCTTTTTCGAAGGTGACGTTGTAGGCTGCCGGTTCGAGGAGCGGGGTGCTGTACAGTCCGCCATCATTGGTGGACGTGGCGATTTTGGTGTTCTTGGCGAGGTTGGTAACGGTGACCTGGGCTCCCGGAATTGGGGCGCCGGAGGGGTCGGTAACGATGCCGGAGAGGCTGGCGCGGACTTCTTGCGCAGACACGGCGGCACCGGCTAGTACGCATGCTAACAAAGCACGCTGCAAGACGAGGCGATTCATTTGGACTCCAAAGCGAATGAGGTTCCCTGACATCGGGAAGACTTGCCAAATTATATCGCAGTTCCTTAATGTATCCAGGCCCTTAGTACTTTGGTTGGAGTATCGAACCGGTCCGGGACTGGGCATGGTTTGGGTACTGAGTTGCCATGGCGCGGCCTCGGTTTTTCTCCTAATTTTAGGTATGGAAAAGAACAGCGAGGGCAGAACCGCATGGGTCATTCTTTGGCTTTAATGTTCGAGACTGTCGCACAGGTCCTTCACCAATCGATCGATCCGGTGCCGGAACGCTTCTTTCATCTGATGTCCGGACTGGTGTTGATCGCCGTGGGATTCCGGATGCGGAAGAGTTTCGAGTAGCGAATTTAACGAATTGACGAGTGCGGCGTGAGTTCGCCGCGGAGATTCTGGCGCATGGCGGAACTCACGTTCGAGTGGGTGGCCAGCAGCCAGGCGAGTTTGGTGTATGCAGCCTCCGGGGTCATGTCGGCGGCGCTGAGTACACCCCGGTCGGCCAGTGCGCGTCCGGCTTCGTACTGCTCCATGTTGACGCGGCCTCGCGGGCACTGGGTGACATTGACCAGCACCTTTCCGCTCGCGGCGGCACGTGTGATGGCGGCCAGCAGTTCCGGGTTGGACGGGAAGTTCCCCTGGCCAAACGTCCGCAGCAGGGCCCCTTCGATGGCGGGGCCGGAGAGAAGCGTATCCAGAACGGCGGCGGGCATGCCGGGAACGATCGTCACGTCGACGATGCCGGTGGACATGGCTTTGTGGACGAAGAAGGGCTGGCCGGTGGGCTGGGTCCGCAGGGACGGGTCCAGGAAGACGTCGGTCTCGATGGAGCCGAGGGGCCGGAGGTTGGGCGAGTCGAAGGCGTCGGAATCGGTGGTGCTCATTTTGCGGGCGCGGTTGCCGCGGACAACCCGTTTGCCGAAGCAGATGGCGACCTCGGCGAGGAGTGGAAGCCCGGTGGCGCGGTACCCGGCGATGCGGAGGGAGTGGATCAGGTTCAGGCGGCCGTCGGTTCGGTCGTGGAAGAGTGGCGTTTGGGAGCCGGTCAGGATGACGGGCTTGGCCAGATTTTCGCAGAGAAACGACAGCGCGCTGGCCGTGTAGGCCATCGTGTCCGTACCGTGCAGGATGACGAAGCCGTCCCAGTGGGCGTACTCGCGTTCGAGGATCGCCGCCAGGGCCAGCCATTCGCGGGCGCCGATGTCGGAAGAATCGACGGGCGGCAGCGATGGGTCGGCGAGGAGTTCCCAATCGATGCCATCTCGCGCGCCGACGCCAGGGATGTAGCGGAGGACGTCTTCTTTGGCTCCGGGGCGGCGGGTGCCATCGGGGTTGGCGGGATCAACCGGGACCATACCGATCGTGCCGCCGGTGTAGATAACGAGTACTCGAGAGGACGCCATGCGCGTCTCAGTCTAGCGCATAGGGCTTCCTATGGCGGGTATATAGCGCTAGGGTGGGGGTAGGAGGTGTTGCAATATGCTTACGCCACTGAATTTGGAGCTTGCCGAACGGATGAACTCCTACTGGCGGGCGGCCAATTATCTCTCGGTAGGTCAGATCTACCTATATGCGAATCCGTTGCTGCGTGAGCCGCTGCGTGCCGAGCATGTGAAACGACGGTTGCTGGGCCACTGGGGGACGACGCCTGGTTTGAACTTTATCTATGTGCACATGAACCGGCTGATCCGGGAGCACGACCTGAATATTTTGTATGTTACCGGGCCCGGCCACGGAGGACCAGGCATCGTTGCGAATACTTATCTGGAAGGTACTTACAGTGAGGTGTACCCGGATATCTCTCAAGATGTCGAGGGCATGAGGAAGTTATTCAAACAGTTTTCGTTTCCAGGCGGTATTCCGAGCCACGTGGCTCCGGAGACGCCCGGGTCGATTCATGAGGGCGGGGAACTGGGTTATGCGCTGGTGCACGCCTACGGTGCGGCGTTCGACAATCCTGATTTGCTGGTGTGCTGTGTTGTGGGCGATGGAGAGGCCGAGACCGGTCCGCTGGCGACGAGCTGGCACTCCAACAAGTTTTTGAACCCGGCGCGCGATGGCGCTGTGCTGCCGGTACTGCATTTGAACGGGTACAAAATCGCGGGCCCGACGGTGTTGGCTCGCCTGCCAAACGAAGAACTGGAGCAACTCTTCGTCGGCTACGGCTACAAACCTCACTTTGTGGAGGGCAGCGACCCGATGACAATGCACCAGCGGATGGCCGCGGTGCTGGATGAGGCGTTGGCGGAGATCCGCGCGATTCAAGCGGATGCTCGTGAACGCGGGGTGACGGCCCGGCCACGTTGGCCGATGATTGTCCTGCGCAGTCCGAAGGGCTGGACGGGGCCGAAGATGGTGGATGGGAAACCGGCGGAGGGATCCTTCCGTTCGCACCAGGTGCCTCTGAGCAACGTCGCCACCAATCCGGAGCATTTGCGCCAATTGGAAGAGTGGATGCGGAGCTACAAGCCGGAGGAATTGTTCGATGCTTCCGGGCGGCTGCTGCCGGAGTTGGCCACACTCGCGCCGGAGGGGACGAAGCGGATGAGCGCCAATCCGCATGCCAACGGCGGGCTGCTGTTGCGGGATCTGGCGATGCCGGACTACCGGGCCTACGCGGTGGATGTGCCGGCGCCGGGGACGGTGGTGGCCGAGTCGACCCGCGTGATGAGCGTCTTCCTGCGAGATGTGATGAAGCGAAATTGGGAAGAGAAGAACTTCCGCGTGTTCGGGCCGGACGAGACGGCGTCGAACCGGCTGGGGGCGCTGTTTGAAGTGACCGACCGGGAGTGGATGGCGGAGATCGTGAAGAGCGATGATCACATGGCCATCGATGGCCGTGTGATGGAAATTCTGAGTGAACATATGTGCCAGGGTTGGCTGGAGGGCTACCTGCTTACCGGGCGTCATGGCGTCTTCTCCTGCTACGAAGCGTTCATCCACATCATCGATTCGATGTTCAACCAGCACGCGAAATGGTTGAAAGTGTGCAACAACATTCCCTGGCGGCGGCCGATTGCGTCGTTGAACTATCTGCTGACCTCGCATGTCTGGAGGCAGGACCACAACGGCTTCAGCCACCAGGACCCCGGGTTCATCGATCAGGTTGTGAACAAGAAGGCCGACGTGGTGCGCGTCTATCTGCCGCCCGACGCCAATACCCTGCTGTCGGTCACCGACCACTGCCTGCGCAGCCGGAATTATGTGAACGTCATCGTGGCCGGCAAGCAGCCGGAGTTGCAGTGGCTGAACATGGAAGAGGCGTCGCGGCACTGCGAGGTGGGGATCGGCATATGGACGTGGGCGAGCAACGATGCCGGCCAGGAGCCGGACGTTGTGATGGCCTGCGCCGGGGATGTGCCAACACTGGAAACATTGGCGGCCGTCGACGTGCTGCGGCAGCATCTGCCGGACTTGAAGATCCGCGTCGTGAACGTGGTGGACCTGATGACGCTGCAACCGTCGACGGAGCATCCGCACGGGCTGAGCGACCGGGAGTTTGACTCCATCTTCACCGAAGACAAGCCTGTGATCTTCGCTTTCCACGGCTATCCCACGCTCATTCACCGCCTGACCTACCGGCGGCACAACCACGTCAACATGCACGTGCGTGGCTTCAAGGAAGAGGGCACCACTACGACTCCCTTCGACATGACGGTACTGAATGAACTGGACCGCTATCACCTGGCCGGTGACGTCATCGACCGTGTTCCCCGGATCCGCAATCTGGCGGGGCACACGAAACAATTCCTCCGGGAAAAGTTGATTGAGCACAAGCACTACATCGATCAGTGGGGAGACGATATGCCGGAAATCCGGGACTGGAAGTGGCCCTACTAATGCCGGTTCCCAGTCCACATGCGGCAACAGTGGAAGCTGTTGCCGCGCAACTGGAGACGGATCCGCGTACTGGATTGCGGGAAGAGTTGGTGGCGGCGCGCCGGGAGAAGGCGGGGTGGAATGAACTGACAACCGTGGCGGGGGTTCCGTTGTGGCGGCGCGTGATGGAGCAGTTGGCCGATGCGCTGGTTCTGTTGCTTTTAGCAGCCGCCTTCGTCTCCGCGGTGGTTTGGTACGTGGAGAGGGAGACGCCGTACCCGTATGAGGCGTTGGTGATTCTGATCATCGTGGTGCTGAATGCGGGGCTGAGCCTGTTTCAGGAAGGTAAGGCCGAACAGGCGCTGGCGGCACTGCGGGCGATGGCGGCGCCGGAGGTCACCGTTCTGCGCGATGGCGTGCCTCGTCGCGTGCCGAATCGCGACGTAGTGCCGGGCGACATGCTGGTGCTGGATGAGGGCGACCTGGTGGCGGCCGACGCGCGGTTGGTGGAGTGTGTGGGGATGCGAACGCTGGAGGCGGCGTTGACCGGAGAAAGTGAGCCGGTCGAAAAACAGTTGGAGCCCGTCGATGAGCCGGCTGGGCTGGGGGACAGGACCAACATGGTGTTCGCGGGGACCGCCGTGAGCATGGGCCACGGTCGCGCGTTGGTGACGGCGACTGGAATGGAGACGGAGCTCGGCAAGATTGCGGGGATGCTGCGGAAGACCGAAAAACAGCTGACGCCGTTGCAACGCGAGTTGGACCGGACCGGGAAACAGTTGGGTGTGGCGGTGGTGGTGATCGCGGTCATCGTGGTTGCCACGCTGTTTTTTGTCGAGGGAATTCGCGATGCGAAGCAGGCCGTGCAGGTGCTGCTGTTTGGCGTGGCGTTGGCCGTCGCGGCGGCCCCGGAAGGGTTAGCCGCGGTGGTGACGGTGGTGCTGGCGTTGGGTGTCACGCGGATGGCCCGGCGCGGTGCCATTGTGCGAAAGTTGCCGGCCGTGGAGACGCTGGGCGCGGCAACCGTGATCTGTACGGACAAGACGGGCACATTGACGCGGAATGAGATGACTGTGCGCGAGTTGGAAACGGCAAGCGGGCGCGAGGAGCCAAAGCTGCTTATGGCCGCTGTACTGGCGAACAACGCATCGGTGATTACGGAAGCCGGCGGGCCGCGATACATGGGCGATCCGACGGAAACGGCGTTGTTGGTGGCCGCCGAGCGCAGCGGCATGGATGTGGTGGGCGTGCGCGCGAGGTACCCTCGCGTGGGCGAGGTGCCGTTCACTTCGGAACGGAAGCGGATGTCGACGGAGAACGAAGGCCCCGATGGGCGCGTAGGCTTCGCGAAAGGGGCAACGGGGCGGATCTTGGAGTTGTGCTCCGCCGAGCAAGTGGGGGACGACGTGCGGCCGTTGACCGATGCGCGCCGTGCTGAGATTCTGGCGAAGACAGAAGCGCTCGCGGCGAAGGCGCTTCGGGTGTTGGGTGTCGCGACGGGGAGTGGAGAAAGTGGCCTTACGTTTGTGGGTTTGATTGGAATGATGGATCCGCCGCGGCCGGAAGCTACGGCGGCGGTGGCGCGGGCGCGTAGCGCGGGGATCCGGCCCGTGATGATCACCGGCGACCACCCCGCGACGGCCCTGGCGATCGCCCGAGAGGTGGGAATCGCCGCCGAACCACGTGTGGTGACGGGTGCGGAATTGGACAAGGCCTTTGACGGGGGCGCCGATGTCTACGCGCGCGTGAACCCGGAGCACAAGCTGCGGATTGTGCAATCCCTGCAGTCGACCGGCGCCGTAGTAGCGATGACTGGCGATGGCGTCAACGATGCGCCCGCGTTGAAGGCGGCCGATATCGGCATCGCCATGGGCAAAGTCGGCACGGATGTGGCCAAGGAGGCCGCCGACCTGATTCTGACCGACGACAACTTCGCCACCATCGTCGCGGCCGTGGAGGAGGGCCGCGCGGTTTTCGACAACATCCAGAAGTTCTTGCGCTACCTGCTGTCGTCGAACGCGGGCGAAGTGCTGACTGTGTTTTTCGGCGTCTTGCTGGCGCGCCAGTTGGGTTTGGAGGGTGACCACGGGTTTGTTCTGCCGTTGCTGGCCACGCAGATTCTCTGGATCAATCTGGTGACTGACGGCGCGCCGGCACTGGCCCTGGGTGCCGATCCGGCCAGCCCCGATCTAATGACCCGCGCCCCGCGTCCGGCCGGTGCGGGCGTCATCGACCGCCGCATGGGATACGGGATCGTCATGATTGGCTTAGTGATGGCGGTGGGGACGCTCGCCGTGATGGACGCGTCGATGCCGGGTGGGTTCATTGAAGGCGTCGGCACGCTGGCCTACGGGCGCACGATGGCCTTTACGACGCTGGTGCTCTTCCAGATCTTCAACGCGTTTAACTGCCGTTCGGATGAGCGCAGCGCCTTTGTTGGCCTGTTCGCCAACCAATGGCTGTGGGCGGCGGCGGGCGCATCGGTGGCGCTGCATTTGTTGGTGCTCTATGTTCCGGTGCTGCGGGCGGCGTTCAGCACCGTGCCCCTCTCCGGCGGCGATTGGCTGCTGGCGACGGCCGTGGCGAGCATGGTTCTTTGGGTTTCGGAGGGAATGAAGTGGATCAGCCGCGCCGGATGGCTGCGCGTCGAGTAGAATTTCTTTAACCATGTCCACATTCGACAGACGCTCCTTCCTGCTTTCAGCGACCACCGCCGCACAAGCCGCCTTCGGCGCCGCACCGAGTGACCGGATGCGGATCGCCATCGTCGGCGTTGGCTCGCGCGGCTCGGCGCACATCAACGAGATTCTGCCGGTGCCAAACGTGGAAATCGCCGCACTCGTCGAAGTGGACGGCGCCCGCGCCGAAGCGGCCTCGCAACGGATCTTCCAGAAGACCGGGAAGCGGCCGATCATCGAATCGGACATGCGACGGGTGTTCGACGATAAATCCATCGACGCGGTGACGGTGGCGACCTGCAACCACTGGCACGCGCTATCGGGCATTTGGGCAATGCAGGCCGGCAAGGACGTCTATGTCGAAAAGCCCGTTTCGCACAACATCTACGAAGGCCGGAAGCTTGTCGAGACCGCGCGGAAGTACAACCGCGTGGCCGCCGGCGGCACGCAGCGGCGCTGGTGGGGCCGGTTCCGCAAGGCCGTCGAACTCATTCACGGCGGCGCGATCGGCGAGGTCTATCAAGGGAACTTTTTCTTCCCCGGCAATCGGGATTCGATCGGTTTCAAACCGGTCAAGCAGCCGCCCGCCAACCTGAACTGGGACAAGTGGCTGGGGCCGGCGCAGATGGAGCCGTACCACGAAAATCTCGTCCACTATAACTGGCACTGGTTCTGGAATTTCGGCAACGGTGAGCTCGGCAACAACGGCATTCACATGATCGATATTCTGCGCTGGGGCATGCAGCAGAAGTTGCCGGTATCGGTGCGTTCCACCGGCGGGCGGTTTGGCTACAAAGACCAGGCGGAAACGCCGAACACGCAGAACGTCACCTGGACGTTCGCCAACGGCGCCAGCATCGTCGGCCAGCTCCGCGGCTTGTATACGAAGGACCCGATGTCGTGGGATTTCTACGGCACCAAAGGCCATCTGCACATGATGGCCGACGGGCAGTTCACCATCCGCCTGGGCCGGAACAAAGTGGACGAACCGGTGGTCGAGTCGCCGAAGAATCTGGACCATTTCGCCAACTTCGCCGACGCCGTTCGCGCCCGCGATCCGAAGCTATTGCACGCCGAAATCGAAGAGACATTTCTCTCCACGGCACTGTGCCACTTGGGCAACATCTCCCACCGCCTGGGCCGCGAATTGAAGTTCGATCCAACGGCCATGCACTTCGTAAATGACAAAGAGGCGGATGGTCTGCTCACCCGCCCCTATCGTGCGCCTTACGTGGTGCCGGAGAAGGTTTAACCCTTCAGGTACTTGTTGAAAAATTCCATCGTGCGGGTCCAGGCGAGATCCGCCGCGGCTTTGTCGAAGCGCGGCGTGGTGTCGTTGTGGAACCCGTGGTTGGTCTTCGGGTAGATGTGCACGGTGTAGTTCACGCTGTTGGCTTTCAGCGCCTCTTCGTAGGCCGCGATGCCGGCGTTGATCCGCTGGTCGAGCTCGGCATATTGGAGCAGCAGCGGACACTTGATCTTGGCCGCGTCGGCCGCCGTGGCTTGCGCGCCGTAGAAGGGAACGGCGGCGTTCAGGTCAGCGCCCAGTCGCACCGCAAGCATGTTCGAAACCCCGCCGCCGAAGCAGAAGCCAACGGCGCCCAGCTTGCCGGTGGCGTCGTCGCGGGTCTTCAGCCAGCGTGCCGCGGCGATGAAATCTTCCGCCATCTTGGCGCGGTCGACGGTGCCGAACAGCTTGCCGCCAGCCTCATCATTGCCCGGGTATCCGCCGACGCTCGTCAACCCATCCGGCGCGAAGGCGGTGAACCCGGCCGTGCCCAACCGGCGAGCAACGTCTTCAATGTAGGGGTTCAACCCGCGGTTTTCATGCACCACAATGACGCCCGGCGTCTTGCCGCCCTTTGCCGGCCGGACCAGATAGCCCTTGATCGAACCGTTGCCTTGCGGCGAGGGGACCGTGGCGTATTCGGCCTTGATACGCGCATCGTCTTTGGCGATCTGCTGTGCCCAGGCGTAGTTGGGGCGAAGAGCTTCAAAGAGCATCGCCGCCGTCACGGAGCCCGTAGCGTAGTGCTTGGCGCCTTCCAGAAAGTCGCGGCGTTCGATGTCGCCGTGGACGTACTTGTCAAAGAGATTTAACAACTCTTGTGGGAAATCAGCGGCTGTTTTGCGTTCCATAGTGATGGCTCCTGAATGGGCTGAGAATAGCACACGGCGAGGGCATCGTATGATGGGAAGTTCGGGCTCTAAGCGATCATGAAAACCGCGCGTCTCATCTGCTGGACTGGAGCCCTTGTTGTGGCACTTGCCTTCGCGCAAGAGAAACGCGAAGCCCCTGCTTTCCGGCGGGAGGCCTCCATTGGCCCTCGCCTGCGCGAGTTGGCCCGGCGGAGCAGTACGGTGCAGGTGATGATCGTGCTGACCGAGCAGCCGCACCGGGAGATCCTGGCTCGACACGGGCGTGCCGCCGAACTGGCCGAGGTGGAGCAACGCTACCGAACGCTGGCCGGACGAGCCGGGCGGGAATCGGCACTCCGGGCCGTCCGCGATGAATGGGATGCCCTGGAACTGGCGGTGCGGCGGTCGGCATTTGCGGAGATCGCGCCGGCGATTGGTCCCTCGCAAGACGCCGTTGAAGCGATGTTGTTGCAATCCGGTTCGACGGTGCGCCGCCGCTACACCGCTGTGAACATGATCGCCGCCGAGGTGCCCACTGCGGCTCTTGACCGCATTGCGGCCAACCCGTTCGTTGCTGAGATTTTTCCTCTGGAGCGGCACCTTCCGCAGTTGCAGTCGAGCGTGCCTTCCCTGGGCGCGGTGACTTTTTGGAACGCCGGTTTTATGGGGGCGGGACAATCCGTCGCCGTTCTCGACACGGGCATTCGCCGGAACCACCCCGCCTTCGCCGGGGCGGCTATTGCAGATCATATTTTCTTGAGTGCGGGTGCAGGAGATCCGTGTTTTGGCGACGACCTAAACTCCCCGGACGATCAGAACGGTCACGGTTCGCACGTCGCCGGAATTGTGGCAAGCCGGGGCTCGTCCGAGTGTCCGAATTGCAAAGGTGTCGCGCGGGCGCTAGGTACCCTTTACAACGTGAAGATCGGCTACAGGAACACCAGTGGATCTGGCTGTCCCGGGGGCGCCGCGGCCAATGGCGGCGACGTCTACGATGCCATCGATTACCTGGCCCGAAACACTCCGGTGCGGATCTTCAATTACAGCTACGGTGCTCCGACGACGACTGATGATTCTGGCAGCGTGCGCGTTCTTGATCAGTTGGCAGATATCTACAATCTTCTGCCCGTAGTTGCCGCAGGCAACGCTGGGCCCGGGGCGACGACCGTCTCCGATCCAGCCATTGGGCGAAATGTGCTGGCGGTCGCCAACTGGTCTGGACGCGGGAGTATCTACAACTCCAGTTCTCGTGGTCCCACCGTTGGCGGGCGAAAGAAACCGGATATCGCCGCCCCCGGCACCGGCATTCTGTCGCTCGCTTTTGACTGGGATGCCACGGGCGCCAACGACTTTGTTTCCAAAACGGGAACCAGTATGGCGACCCCGCACATCGCCGGCGCCGCGGCGCTATTGACAGAAGCCGGGGTGAATGACCCGCTGGCGATTCGCGCCGTTCTGCTCAATACAACCGATGCTCCCGGCTGGGCCGCCGACAGCGGTTGGGGGTACGCCAACCTGGACAAGGCCCGTAACGCGCTGTTTTTCCGGACGGGCAGTTTGACGGCACGTCCTTCGCCCGGTTCGTTTCAGCTCTATCGCGTGCTTGCCGGCGCCTCCCTGCGCGCCACTGCTACCTGGAATCGTCACATCGTCAACGGTTCCACCTCGGTCTTTCACGATTTGGATCTGATCTCTTACGACACGGCGACCAACCTGGAATTGGCCCTCGATGGCTCCGCCGACGAAAACGTGGAACAGATCTACCAAACCGGCGCCGGTGACTACGTGGTCAAGTTGCGCCTGTTCAACACCACGCTCGGCGGTGGATTGCTTAACGAAAAATTCGCAATTGCATTCTCGGAGTCGAATGTGAACGCCGCCACCGGGCCGCGCCTGGGATTGACATGCGCGTCTGTCGGGACGCCGGTCGTGACGGCGGGGTTTGCCTACCAATGCACAGTGGTGAATACCGGGGATCTCGCTGCCTTCGCCGTGACTGGTTCCGTGACGCTGCCGGCCGGCTTTGCGGGATCGACTGTCCTGAATTTTGGAACTGTTCCGGCCGGTGCCAGCCGTGTGATTTCGCTGGGGTTGACGGCCCCGCCGGGCGCGGGCGGCTTCTCCATTAGCGGCAGCGTCCAGAGCATTTCCTTCGGAGAAACATTTACAGCTACCGGTGCGTTTCCCCAGACGGTGAATCCGCCGGCTCCCGGAGTTGTCGCTGCCCCCTCGCCCGCCAACGCCGCCACCGGTGTTTCCGTTGCAACAGCCCTCTCCTGGACCACGGCGGCAAATGCTACATCCTACGATGTCTATTTCGGTACCGTCGCGCCGCCGCCGTTCGCCGGTAACACCACGGCCACAACATTCAATCCAGGCGCGCTGGCGGGAGAAACCACTTACTACTGGCGGGTCGAATCGCGAAACGTTACGGGTACGTTCTCTTCCCAAACCTGGAGTTTTACTTCTCAAATCGTTCTGAATGCGCCGTCCAATCCGTCGCCGTCCAACGGTGCCGGCAATGTCGTGGTGGCCCCCTCCATAACGTGGTCCGCCAGCGGGACCGGGGTCAATTACGACGTCTACTTCGGCACGGCGTCTCCCCCGCCGCTAGTGGCCACAGTTACAGCGCTAACTTACTCGCCTGGGATCATCGCGGCTGGCAAAACGTATAACTGGGCTGTGGTCGCAAAGAAGGGAAACGTCGCCATCTCCTCTCCTCAATGGTCTTTCAATACGCTCCCCCGTGCCCTCGGCGTGAATCCCCCGTCGTTCGTTTCCACGTCCCCAGCGGCCCCGATCGGTTCGCCCCAGCTTTTGAATTTCACAACCCGCGATGTCGACGGATTTGATGACATCAATCGGGTGTACTTCCTTGTGAATGACGCGCCGTCCGTGACGGGAGCCATTTGCTACGGCTACTACGACCGCGCCGGCAACGGCATCTATCTATACAACGATGCTCTCACCACGGCGCAGGGCCCCTTGACACCCGGCGCCGCCGGCATCCTCCAGAACGGACAATGCCTGGTCGATGGCACCGCATCGGCGCTCGTCTCTGCCTCTGGCACCGACGTAGCCGTTCGTCTCAGCGTTAGCCTGAAGGGTGCCTTCGCCGGCGCCGCCCGCAAGATCTACGCGTCCGTGTCCGACAACGAAGGAAATACCACCGGTTGGATACAAACGGGCACCTGGTCAAGTACAAATCTGAATAGAGCTCCGTCGGTCGTATCCCCGACTCCCGGGACCCCCGTTGGTTCGCCGCAGACATTCACGATGGTGGCCCGGGACCCCGACGGCTTCGATAACATCAGCCGCATATATTTTCTTGTGAACCCAGACACGTCGATCCCGCAGAGTACCTGCCACGGTTACTACGACCGCGCGTCAAACTCTTTCTTCCTCTACAGCGACGGTCTCACCGCACTCACCGGGCCGATTGTCGGTGCTGTCGCCGGCACGCTGCAAAACAGCCAGTGCGCAATCGATGGCAGCGCGTCCGGCTTCCTCTCCGGCTCCGGCACGGACTTAACTATTCGCATGACGATGAGCCTCAAGGGCGTCTTCGCCGGCTCCGCCCAAAAGCTCAACTACTGGGTTGTAGACTACGACGGCAACGGCACCGGCTGGGTGCAGGCGGCAACCTGGGGTACCCCGAATCTCAATCGCGCGCCGGTACTTCTCGGTGCCTCGCCCATTGCCGTTACCGCACCGCAACAAACACTTACCTTTAATGTGCGTGACGCCGATGGCGTCGGCAATTTGAACCGGACTTACTTTCTCATACAAACCTCCACGGCCATCACAACAAATACCTGCCACGGCTTCTATGACCGCACTCTGAATGGTATTTATCTTTATAACGACGCTCTGAATATCCTCCAAGGCCCACTTACTCCCGGCGGCGCCGGAGCACTCCAGAACACCCAGTGCGCCGTAAACGGTGCTGGTTCTTCGTGGAGCGTCGTTTCCCCCACCGATGCCAATCTTTCGCTCAACATGAGTCTATTGGGCTCGTATGCAAGCCCCGTGCCGAAGATCTACGTTTGGGCGACCGACGCGGAATCGAATGGTACTGGTTGGATCCAAACCGGCGCCTGGGCGCCGAATACGGCGTCGCTCGCTCCCACGGTCGCCTCCGGTACGCCCGCGGCCCCGGTTGGTTCCCCGCAAGTCTTTTCGGTCGTCGCAAGGTCGGTCGCCGGTGCAACCAACATCAGCCGGATTTACTTCCTCGTCAACAGCACCGCCACCGTCCAAGCCGGCACATGCCACGGCTTTTATGACCGCCCAGGTAACTATTTTGTGCTCTACAACGACGCCCTCACCGCCGCGCTCGGGCCGATGTCCCCCGGCGGCGCGTCGCTTCAAAATGGCCAGTGTACGCTCGACGGCGCCACCTCCGGTCCCGCCTCCGCCTCGGGCACGGATCTCACCGTCCGCTTCGGCCTAAGTGTCCAGGGCGCGCTCGGCGCCACACCACAAAACGTCTATTTCTGGGTTCAGGACGCGCTCAACAACGGCACCGGCTGGGTGAAGACCAGCACCTGGACCCCGCTCGCCGGCAGCCCGCAAGCGCCCACGCTCGCCGCCGCCACGCCGGCCACCACCACCGGCGCCACTCGAACATTTACGGTCACCGCCCGTGACGCCAACGGCTACGCCGACCTCAACCGCATCTACTTCGTCGTTAACACCAGTGCCTCCGTTCCGGTCAACACCTGCCACGGTTTCTACGATCGCCCCACGAACGCGATTTATCTCTACAACGACGCGCTCAACGCGCTTAGCGCGCCGTTGACGCCAGGCGCCTCCGGCACCATCCAGAACTCCCAATGCGTCATCGACGGCCCCGGTTCGACCGTCGTCCTCTCCGGCCTCGACGCTGTTCTCAACCTCGCCATCACCCGCAAAGGAACACTCGCCACCACCGCCCAAAAGCTCTTCGTTTGGATCACCGACGCCTCCGCCCTCGGCACCGGCTGGGTCCAGGCCAGCCAGTGGAATCCGTAACGATACAGTAGTAGGAACGCCATGCGCCCATCGTTGCTGTTCCTCGTTCCCACACTCCTCTCCGCCCAGACCTATTTCCCTCCGCCAGACACCGCCGGCGGCTGGCGGACACCCAACGGCGCCGCCGCCATTCGCAAGACGGCGGGCATGGATCTGAACCGTCTCGACGGCGCGTTCACCTACGCCACCCGCACCAGCGCCCACGGCGGCTTGCTCGTCGCGCGTCACGGATATCTGGTCTACGAAAAGTACTTCGGCCAGGGCCACCGCGACGCCCATCCCGACATGGCCTCCATCGGTAAAGCCTATGCCAGCATCGCCGCCGGC
>CANIFK010000002.1 GCA_947466555.1 Acidobacteriota bacterium
AGGACTTCCCAGTCGCCCGCGGCGCGGAGGACTACGACCTTGCCGTGCTCGCTGGGGATGTAGATCTTGCCGTCCGCGGCTACTGGGGAGGCGTAGTAGTCCTCCAGCGCTCCGGTTAGGCGGCCTTGCTTCAGGACCTTTCCGGTCTTGGGGTCGAGCGTTGTCAGGATGCCGCCGCTTCGGAATAGGTAGACGACGTTGTTGTAGACCAGCGGGGAGGGGACGTCGGGGAGGGACTTTTCGTATTTCCAGAGGACGTGGGTGTCCGTTACGTTGCCTTGGCCTCCGAGCTTAATGGCCATGGCGGCGTTGCGGGAGGCTCGGCGGGTGCGGAAGAAGTTCCACTCGCGCTCGTTGAGCAGGCCGTCGCGGTCGAGATCGACGGCGCGCCAGGTGCCGGTGGGCTTCCAGGGTTGGGGGAGTTCTTCAGGGGAGAATTTGCCGTCGTGATTCGTGTCGGCTTTTGCGGCGACTTCGGCGTAGGTGGGGAGTTCGACTTGCTGGCCGGAGTCGTTGCCGGGGGTCCAGCCGGAGAAGTAGAGGGTGTCGCCTTCGATTGTGGGGGCGGACTTGGGTTGGCAGGTCAGGCCGCGGACGAACCAGACGGCTTCGCCATCGGTGAGGGAGTAGGCGGTGAGCTGGTAGGACCCGGGGGCGATGACTTGGGCGGGGCCTTTGGCGGGGCGGTGGATGATGGGCGTGGCGTAGCCGTTGATGACTTCGCGGGGGGATTTCCAGGCGATTTTGCCGGTGGCGGCGTGGACGGCGAGGATGTAGGCGTCGGTGTCCTGGTCGGCTACCAGGATGAGTTTGCCGTCGGCGTAGACGGGGGAGGCGACGAGGCCGTGTTGGCTGTTGAAGGGGCCGAGGGGGAGTTGCCAGAGGGGCTTGCCGTCTTGGGTGTAGGCGACGAGGCCGTAGTCGGCGAAGAAGGAGAAGACGGCATTGGGGCCGGTGGCAACGGTGGGGGCTGCGCGGTGGTTGAGGGGGTTCTGGACGTCGCGTTTCGGGGCGCGGATGGCTTGGCGCCAGAGGAGTTTGCCGGATTGGCGGTTGAGGCAGAGGGTGATTAGCTCGTCGCCCTCGGAGGCGGTTAGGAAGATTTTGTCGCCGATGATGACGGGGGAGGACTTGCCTTCGGGGAGGTCGGTTTTCCAAATGACGTTTTTGGTGGGGCCGAATTCGGTGGGGAGGGGGCCGCAGGCGGGGCAGAGGCCGGAGCCGTTGGGGCCGCGGAATTGGGGCCAGTCGGCGGCGGGGAGGGTTAGCGCGACGGAGAGAAAGAGGAGGGGGCGCATGAATTGCTTACATGGTATTGGATTGACTGGCGTTATGGGTGGGCCCTACTCTGGTATTGCTCGCCTGCATGATGGACGCCGCTCCTACTTGCGCTGCCCGAGGCCGTCGCCGGATTCCGGCGCTGTGGTTGCTTGCGCTGTTTTTGCTGGGGCAACTGGTGCCGGTGGTGGCGCTGGCGGCGACCGATGGCATGGCTGGAATGGCGTGCTGCAAGCATGGCCGGGATTCCTGTTGCCGGCGGAAGCCTATGGGCGCGGGGCCTTCGATTCGCGCGGGGCATCCGTGCGGGATGGCTTGTGCGGGGACGCCTGTTGTGGCCGTCGATGCGGGCGTGGCGGTGATGGCGCCGTTGGCCTCTGCTGGGTGGCCGGGCGTGGTGGATCTGTTGGTGTTCGCGGATGGCCCGGCGGTGGTGGCTTCGGGCTACGACGCGGCGCGGTTCCAGCGGCCTCCTCCTGATTTTGTTTAGTCGCGGCTTTTTTCTGCACTTTACGAATTTCTGGGAGAGAGATATGTTTCGTCTGAGCTTGACTGTGGCCGCTTGCGCGGCGTTGTTGCTTGGCGCTGCCGAAAAGGGCGGGCCGGTGGGGTTTCGGGCCTCGTTTGAGCCGGAGGCGCAGTCGTTGGGCGCCGGGAAGAGCCCGAAGTTTTATGCGCGCCGGGCGCAGGGGTTGATGCTGGTGAAGACCGTTCCGGCGCCGGGCGGCGGGGCTGATCTGGTGTGGCAGTCGTCGCTTGATCTGGGCGAGAGCTTTCCTGAAACCATGAAGGTGAATCATGTTCCAGGGGAGGTCTATGACCACGGGGAGAATTCGCCGCAGTTGCTGACTTCGCCGGATGAATCGACGATGTACGCGGTGTGGAATGGGCGGGATCCGAAGAACCCGGAGTCCGGTGGGATCCGGTTTTCGCGCGCGGGGACGATGCGGACGGCGTGGAGCCCGGCGGTGACGGTGAACGACGATACGAAGCCTGCTTCGCATGGGTTTCAGACGGCCGCGGTGGCGCCGGATGGAACGATCTACATTGCCTGGCTGGACGGGCGGGACGGGCGTTCGACGACAGAAGGGGCGACGGGCGGGACGACGTCGATTTACATGACGAAATCGACCGATGGCGGGAAGACGTGGGCGAAGAATGTGCGCGTGAGCACCAACGTTTGTCCGTGCTGCCGGGTGAGCTGGGCGTTTGTGAATGGGCGCGTTTTGATTGCGTGGCGGTATGTGGAGAAGGGCGATATTCGGGATATTTACATGGCCGCTTCTGAAGACAAGGGCGCGACGTGGGGCACGCCGGGGCCGGTGTTTAAAGACGGCTGGAAGATCAAGGGTTGTCCGCACGTGGGGCCGGCGATGACGGTGATGGCGGGGAAACTGTACGTCACTTGGTTCACGGAGGGTTCGAACGATCCGGCGATCTATATGGCGGTTTCGAGCGACGGCGGGAAGACGTTTGCGCCGCGGACGAAGTTGAGCGTTGGGGTGGCTGATCCGACGCATCCGCAGATTGTGGTGAATGAAGAGCGGCTGGCGGTGGTGTTCCAGGGGCGTGACGCGAAGGTGAAGGGCGGCTGGGGAAAGATGGGCGTTTATTACCGGGAAATGCACGCCGATGGGGGCATGAGTCCGCTGGTTCGGGCTGGGGAAGGGAAGGGCGCGTTGACGTATCCGACGGCGCAGTTGGGGCTGAGCGGGCGCATCTTTCTGGGCTGGACGGAGACGGTGGAAGGGGAAGGGAAGGCGATGCTTTTGCGGGGGCGTTTGGAGAAGTAGAGCCGGTTGGCGTAAAAAACATTTTCAGGGGTTTTTGTTTTTGTTAATCTGATCGCGGAGGGATCCCCTTTGCGACTGGCCCTGTTGGCGATCGTTTCGTTGGTGGCGGCGGCCCAGACGGCTCCGTTGACGCTGTCGAACTATGACATGTTCCGGTACGCCGTGGCGGGCCGGGAGTTCAGCTATAAGTTCACGCCGAGTGGCGGCATTGGACCCTACACGTTTGCGCTGGAGGAGGGGTCGGGGCTGCCGGCGGGACTGCGTCTGAACGCGGCGTCGGGGGATCTTACGGGAAGCCTGTTGAATGTCGGGGAGTACCGGCAGACGATTTGCGTGACGGACCAGACGAAAGCGCAGATTTGCGTGCCGTTTCTGATCATTGCGGTGTCGGTTGAGGGGGAGACCTATACGGAGCTGGTGCCGGCGCGGGTGGCCGTGGATTATCAGAATCTGATTGCGAAGCCGGGGGAGTTTGCCGAGGTTGGGTATGACCCGATTTCGGGGAAGCTGCCGGATGGGATGGTGCTGGAGATTACGGGCCGTTTGTACGGGATTCCGCGGGCGCCGGGTGGGGCGTGGGCGTTCAAGATCCGGGGGAAGGATTTCGAGGGCGGTACGGTTACGAAGGGCTATTTGATTCGCGTTTTAGGGCCGTTGGCGGCGACGACGGTGTTGCCGAACGGGTTTAGCGCCACCGAGTACAGCGGGCAGTTGACGGTGTTGGGCGATGCGCCTCCGCATACTTGGAGTGTCCGGCGCGGGCCGTTGCCGCCGGGATACACGATGAGCGATAGCGGGCGGTTGACGGGCATTTGCAATCAGCCGGGACGGTATGTGTTTACGCTGCGGGTGACGGACAGCACGCTGTCGAGCCACGACCGGGAAATGGTGATGACGGTGGAAGGGAAGTTGCAGCCGATATTGATTTCCACGGCGACGTTGCCGGGTGCTGCGGTGGGCGTTCCGTACCGGTTTGGCGTGAATATTTCGGGCGGCCGAGCGCCGTACCGGCTGCGGATTGTGGGGCCGTTTCCGCCGGGGCTGGCGTTGGGCCAGGATGGATTTGTGACGGGCACGCCGACGGCGGCCGGGAGCTTTACGTTCTCGCTCGAGGTAGTCGATGTTTCGGGCGCTAGCTTGTTGAAGACTTTCACGATTGTGGTCGGGAATTTGCGGTACACGGGGCCGGCTACGGTGTCGATGTTCGCGTTGGAAGAGGCGCGGGTGGCGTTGGTGGCCGAGGGCGGGACGGCACCGTATCGATGGGTGTTGACGAATGGGACGTTGCCGGGCGGGATCACGCTGTCGACCGAGGGTGTTTTGGCGGGTACGCCGATTACGGCGGGGTCTGCGGCGGTGACGCTGCGGTTGACGGATGCCGGTGGGCGGAGCGCGGACGTGCCGTTGGCGATTTCGGTGGGTGTTTCGCGGCCGGTGTTGTCGCAGAACGGGGTTGTGAATGGGGCGTCGTTCGCGGGGGGCGCGGTGGCGCCGGGCGAGATTGTGACGCTGTTTGGATCGCGGATGGGGCCGGGGAATCTGGCACCGTTCCTGCTGGATTCGAGCGGGCGTGTGCCGACGGCATTGGCGGGGACGCGGGTGCTGTTTGCCGGGTTACCGGCGCCGTTGTTGTACGTGAGCGCGGGGCAGATTGGGGCGATTGTGCCCTATGGACTGGGCGCGCAGCCGAATGTGGATGTGGTGGTGGAGTCGGCTGGGGTGCGGAGCGAGGCGGTGCGGGTGGCGATTGCCGCGGCGGCGCCGGGGTTGTTCACGATCGACGCTTCGGGCAAGGGGCAGGCGGCGGCGTTGAACCAGGATGGAACGGTGAACGGTAGGTCGGCACCAGTGCGGGCTGGGGATGTGATTGTGTTTTTCGGGACCGGGGAAGGGCAGTCGCTGCCGGCGGGCGTGGATGGGACGTTGACGGGAACGGATCCGGCGCGGCCGGTATTGCCGGTGAAAGTGACGATTGGCGGGAAAGAGGGAACGGTGCTGTATGCGGGCGGGGCGCCGGGGTTGGTGGCGGGGTTGGTACAGGTGAATGTGCGGGTGCCGGCGGATGTTGTGGCGGGGGACGCGGTGCCGGTGGTGATATCGGTAGGGACGGCGACGGGCGCGGCGGGGGTCACGATATCTGTACGGTAAATTGTCACTGCGGTAAATCTGTGTTATATTGAAGTCCTACCCGAAAGTGGTGTGTGCGGACGGGCGAGTTGACACTCGTTTGTTTGTGCGCTAAACTTGTGTGGTTTGCGGTAAAGAAATTTACCGTAAAGCAGTACCTGTAGTGCAGAGAGTTGTTCCTTCTGCCTCTGACTACCGCCTCACGTTGTCGACGGTGCAATGCCTGAGATTGTTGAGGTCCGGTTAGAGGTCAGTCCCGCTTCCCGCAAGGACATACGCGCCTTCGAAGGGTATGGACTGTTTCCGAAGATCTACTTCCTAGCACATCCAAAGTGCAAGACTCGTGAGATGGGCCTTATTTGTCCTAACACGTTTCTATCGATCCTGTGGCTGTAATCCGATGGCGCCCGCCGGGAGATTGCATTGCCGAGAGGGTCATTTCGAACCGAATTCCAAATTTTTTTGTGCAATTGCAAGGAGAAGGTATCAGTGCCTACCTTTAACCAGCTCGTGCGCCTGGGCCGCAAGCCCACGCGATATAAGACGGCGAGCCCCGCGCTCCAAGCGTGCCCGCAGAAGCGCGGCGTTTGTACGCGTGTATACACCACCACCCCGAAAAAGCCGAACTCGGCGTTGCGGAAAGTGGCGCGTGTCCGTCTGACCAACGGAATTGAAGTGACCACGTATATCCCGGGCGAAGGCCACAACCTGCAGGAGCACTCGATCGTGCTGATCCGCGGTGGCCGCGTGAAGGATTTGCCGGGTGTGCGCTATCACGTTGTCCGCGGAACGTTGGACGCCGGTGGCGTCGCCAACCGCAAGCAGAGCCGCTCCAAGTACGGCGCCAAGCGCCCGAAGCAGAAAGCGTAAGGGATTTGAGATATGCCGCGTAGAAGAAGAGCAGAAGTTCGCGAAGTGGCCCCGGATCCGATTTTCGGATCTACGCTCGTCGAGAAGTTTGTCAATTCCCTGATGTGGGAAGGCCGCAAGGCTGTGGCGCAGCGCGTGTTCTACGCCGCCATGACGAAGGTTGGCGAGAAGAGCGGTGGGGAAGAAGCCCTGAAGGTCTTCAAGAAGGCCGTTGAAAACTGCAAGCCGATGCTGGAAGTGAAGACCCGCCGTGTGGGTGGTGCTAACTACCAGGTTCCGGTGGAAGTTCCGCAGAACCGGCGCACGTCGCTGGCGTTCCGCTGGATCATTGGCAACGCGCGGTCGCGCCCCGAAAAGGGCATGCCGGATAAGCTGGCGAATGAGTTGCTTGACGCTGCGAACCTCCGCGGCGGGGCGATTAAGAAGAAAGACGACGTCCACCGTATGGCCGAGGCTAACAAAGCCTTCGCGCACTATCGTTGGTAGGGAGAACCGGCTAAGTATTTATGGCTCGCACTGTACCTCTTGAGCGCATGCGCAATATCGGCATCATGGCCCACATCGATGCCGGTAAGACCACGACAACCGAACGAATCCTCTATTACACCGGCCGTACGTACAAGATTGGCGAAGTCCATGAAGGTACGGCGACGATGGATTGGATGGAGCAGGAGCAGGAACGCGGCATCACGATCACCTCGGCTGCCACGAGCTGCGAATGGAACGACATCGCAATCAACATTATCGACACTCCCGGCCACGTGGATTTCACGGCCGAAGTCGAGCGCTCCCTGCGCGTCCTTGATGGTGCGGTGGCTGTGTTTGACGCGGTGGCTGGTGTGCAGCCTCAGTCCGAGACCGTGTGGCGTCAGGCCGATAAGTACGGTGTCCCGCGCATCTGTTTCATCAACAAGATGGATCGTATGGGTGCGGATTTCTACCATTCGATCGAAACCATTGTTGATCGTCTCCGGTGTAAGCCGGTAGCGATTCAGATCCCGGTTGGAGCTGAAGATAAGTTCCTGGGTATCGTGAATCTGGTGACGATGAAGGCGCGCATCTGGCGCGATGAGTCTCTGGGTGCGAAGTTCGACGACGTCGAAATCCCCGCAGACCTGCTGGAAGAAGCGCAGAAGTACCGGACGCTGATGGTGGAAGCCGTTGCCGAATGCGACGACGAGCTGACCAATAAGTATCTGGAAGGTCAGGAACTTACGGAAGATGAGCTCCTTCGCGGTATCCGCAAGGCGACCATCGCGATGCAGATTTTCCCGGTCATCTGCGGTTCCTCCTTTAAGAACAAGGGTGTTCAGGACATGCTGGACGCGGTGGTGAATTTCCTGCCTTCGCCGCTCGACATTCCTCCCGTCAAGGGCATCAATCCGGACGATGGTTCGGAAGTCCTTCGCCCGTCCGAAGATACTGCTCCCTTCTCCGGCCTGGTCTTCAAGATCATGACCGATCCCTTCGTCGGCCAGCTCTGCTTCGTCCGGGTGTACTCGGGCAAGCTGATGACCGGAACGAATGGGTATAACGCCGGTAAGCGGAAGAGCGAGCGCATTGGCCGTATCGTGAAGATGCACGCCAACAAGCGCGAAGAAATTCAGGAAGTGCTGGCCGGCGACATCTGCGCTTGCGTCGGATTGAAGACGGTGCAGACCGGCGACACGATTTGCGACGAACGCCACCCGGTGATTCTCGAATCGATCGACTTCCCCGCACCTGTGATTCAGCTCGCCATCGAGCCGAAGTCGAAGGCCGACCAGGAAAAGCTGGGCGTTGCCATCGCGAAACTGGTGAACGAAGATCCTACCTTGCGCGTGAATACCGACATTGAAACGGGGCAGACGATTCTCGCCGGCATGGGCGAACTGCACTTGGAAATCATTGTTGACCGTATGCGCCGCGAATTCGGTGTGGAAGCCAACGTCGGTAAGCCGCAGGTTGCTTATCGCGAAACCATCCGCGTGAAAGCGGAAGGTCACGGCCGCCACGTTCGGCAGTCCGGTGGTAAGGGTCAGTTCGGTGAATGCAAGATCCGTATCGAGCCGCTCGAAGAGGGCAAGGGTTTTGAGTTCGAAAACAAAACGGTTGGCGGAACGATTCCGAAAGAATACATCCCGGCCATCGAAAAGGGTATCGTTGAGCGCCTGGAAGGCGGCCTGATCGCTGGCTTCCCGATGTCTGACGTGAAAATTCAGGTCTACGACGGTAACTATCACGACGTTGACTCTTCGGAAATGGCGTTTAAGATTGCCGGATCGCTGGCGATCCAGGACGCTGTGAAGAAGGCCAAGCCGGTGCTGCTCGAGCCGATTATGTCGGTGGAAGTGGTTGTGCCCGACGAATACATGGGACCCGTCAACGGCGACCTGATTTCGCGCCGCGGCCGTCTGGAAGGCATGGAAATGCGTGGCACCACGCAGGTCATCAAGTCGATGGTTCCGCTGAGCGAAATGTTCGGATACGCCACGGAATTGCGCAGCCGCACGCAGGGTCGCGCGAGCTTCACGATGCACTTCGGCCGTTACGAAGAAGTGCCGGCGAACCTGGCAACCGAAATCATCAGCAAGGCCCAGGGCAAGGTCACCACCTAGTCCGCTGTACCGAAAAGTTTCTACAGGAGAATCCATACCATGGCGAAAGAGAAATTTGATCGATCTAAACCGCACGTCAATATCGGCACCATTGGCCACATTGACCACGGCAAGACGACGTTGACGGCGGCGATCACCAAGACGCTGTCGAAGCACAATCCGAAGAACTCGTTCCGCAGCTTCGATTCGATCGACAACGCGCCGGAAGAAAAAGCTCGTGGTATCACGATTGCGGCCTCGCACGTGGAATATGAGACGGCGAACCGTCACTATGCCCACGTCGACTGCCCGGGCCACGCTGACTACATCAAGAACATGATCACCGGTGCGGCGCAGATGGACGGCGCGATTCTGGTGGTGGCGGCGACCGACGGTCCCATGCCCCAGACCCGCGAACACATCCTGCTTGCCCGTCAGGTGGGCGTGCCCTACATCGTTGTCGCTCTGAACAAGGTCGACATGGTGGAAGACGCCGAGCTGCTCGAACTGGTTGAGATGGAAGTTCGCGAACTGCTCTCGAGCTACGGTTTCCCCGGCGACGATCTGCCGGTGGTGAAGGTTTCGGCTCTGGGTGGTTTGAACGGCGAACCGCAATGGGAAAAGGCGATCGACGACCTGATGGACGCGGTCGACAAGTACATCCCGATGCCGGCGCGCGTTACCGACAAACCGTTCCTGATGCCGATCGAAGACATCTTCTCGATTCAGGGTCGCGGTACTGTTGTGACGGGCCGTATTGAACAGGGTATCTGCAAGGTCGGCGAGGAAATGGAAATCGTTGGTTTCCATGACACCAAGAAGACGGTTGTGACGGGCGTCGAAATGTTCAAGAAGTTGTTGGACGAAGGCCGCGCCGGTGACAACGTTGGCTTGCTGCTCCGCGGTATCGATAAGGAAGGCGTTGAGCGCGGCCAGGTTATCGCCAAGCCGGGTTCGATCAAGCCGCACAAGAAGTTCAAGGGTGAAGTCTACGTGTTGTCAAAGGAAGAAGGCGGCCGTCATACGCCGTTCTTCAACGGGTACCGTCCCCAGTTCTACTTCCGTACCACGGACGTGACGGGTGTGGCGCACCTACCTGCCGGGACCGAGATGGTCATGCCGGGCGACAACGTGCAGATGGAAATCGAACTGATCACCCCGGTCGCCATGGACAAGGGCTTGCGCTTCGCGATTCGCGAAGGCGGCCGTACGGTCGGCGCCGGCACTGTGGCGGAAATCGTTTCCTAACTAACGAAATAGCTGGGGCCGCTCTACGGGAGCGGCCCTGACAAAACGAATCGAAAGATTGAATCCATGTCTTTGAGAGAAAGCATCCGAATCCGGCTTAAGGCGTATGATCACCGCGTCCTGGACCAGTCGACGCAGGAGATTGTTGCGACGGCCAAGCGCAGTGGCGCGCAGGTAGCGGGTCCGATCCCGTTGCCGACGATGAAAAACCGGTTCACGGTTAACCGTTCGCCGCACGTGGACAAGAAGTCGCGGGAGCAGTTCGAAGTCCGCACCCACAAGCGCTTGCTCGACATTTTGTCGCCGACGCAGGACACCGTGGACGCGTTGATGAAACTGGATCTGCCCGCCGGTGTGGACGTCGAAATCAAGGCCTTCGGTAAGAAGTAGTCTTGTTCGGCTGTTCGAAACAGCAGCAACCAGAGTGGTAACCCAAGAGATTTAATAATCCGGGGAAACGGATAAGCAATGACGCGTGGCGAGGGCGCTACGACGGTTGCTGACACGGAAGTAAGAAAGCCCCGTTCGAGGAAAGTGCAATGAGCCCAGGAATTCTCGGCAAGAAAATCGGGATGACGCAAGTGTTCAACGCGGAAGGCCAAGTGGTCCCTGTGACCCTGGTGAAAGCGGGACCTTGTGTCGTCGTGCAGCGCAAGACACCGGCCACGGACGGCTACAACGCCGTGCAGCTCGGCCTTATGGAATACGTGAAGCCGTCGCGGATTAACAAGCCCGAAACCGGCCACCTGAAGAAAGCGAACGCCGACGGTATTCGCTTCCTGAAAGAGCTGAAGCTTGGGCCGGGTAACAGCGACATGAAGACTGGGGACCGCGTGTTAGCGGAACAGTTCCAGGTCAACCAGAAGGTCGACGTCATTGGCACCTCCAAGGGCAAGGGCTTTACCTCGGTCATCAAGCGCCACAACTTCAAGGGCGGCCCTGGCGGCCACGGTTCGATGTTTGGCCGCGCGCCTGGTTCGATCGGCGCATCGAGCTTCCCGAGCCGCGTTTTCCCCGGCATGCGCATGGCCGGCCACTCGGGCGATGCCCAGGTGACGGTTCGCAACCTGGAAATCGTCGGTGTGGACACCGAAGAGAACATGATCATGGTTAAGGGCGCGGTGCCCGGACCGAACGGCGGCTATGTCGTTCTCCGCCGCGCGAAATCCGGGTACTAGAAGGAGCCGAACGATGCCCATTGTCGACGTTATCGATCTCAACAACAACAAAGTAGGCTCGCTCGAACTGTCGGATGCCGTGTTCGGCACCGCAGTGAACAAGGCGCTGCTGTACGAGGCCGTCCGTAACTATCAGGCGAATCAGCGCCGCGGAACGGCAAAGACCAAGACTCGGCACGAAGTGGCCGGATCGGGCAAGAAATTGTGGAAGCAGAAGGGCACGGGCCGTGCGCGTATGGGCTCGATCCGCAGCCCACTGTGGCGCCACGGCGGCACGACCCACGGGCCTCAGCCGCGTGATTATAGCTATCAACTGCCGAAGAAGATGTTGGTTGGCGCATTGCGCTCCGCTCTGACGGCGAAGTTGCAGGACGGTGGGATCAAAATCGTTCGCGAATTTGCTCTGGCCGATCACAAGACGAAGACCTTTGCCGGTGCGTTGACCAAGCTGGAATCGCCGAACAAGGTGTTGGTGATCGACAACGGCGAGAACCGCAACCTGGCGCTGGGCGCGCGGAACATCCCGGGCCTGGTGCTGTTGGCGAGCCGCGAAGTGAACCCGTACCACCTGTTGAACGCGAAGCAGATTCTGATTAGCGAATCGGCCGCGAAGAAGCTTTCGGAGGGCTTGGCGTAATGAATATCTATGAAGTAGTCCGCCGCCCCATCGTGACGGAAAAGGGCCTGACGAAAAAGGAGAGCGAAAACACGCTCTGCTTCGAAGTCAACTCTGACGCCAACAAGATCCACATCAAAGCGGCCGTCGAGAAACTTTTCAAAGTCAAAGTGGCCGAAGTCCGGGTGCTGAACAATGAAGGTAAACTGCGCCGTCGCGGCCGGTTCGCCGGGTACCGCTCGGATTGGAAGAAGGCCTACGTGAAATTGAAGGCCGGCGAGAAGATGCCGGAATACGCCGAGATCTAAGTACGGCGTTTAGAGGAATCGCATCATGCCAGTGAAAACATACCGCCCGTACACGCCCAGCCGTCGTTACATGACGACGCTGATGCGGGACGACATTACGAAACAAACGCCGGAGAAGTCTCTGACGGTGGGGCTCCGGAAGTCCGGTGGCCGTAACAGCAGTGGCCGGGTGACGTCGCGGTTTATCGGCGGCGGTCACAAGCAGTCTTTGCGTCTTGTGGATTTCAAGCGGGACAAAGAAGGCGTCCCGGCTCGCGTCGCGGCGATCGAATACGATCCGAACCGATCGGCTCGGCTGGCACTGTTGCACTATGTGGACGGCGAAAAGCGCTACATCGTGGCTCCGGTTGGATTGACGGTTGGCTCGACGGTGACGTCGGGTCCGGACGCCGACATTCTCCCCGGCAACTCCTTGCCGCTGAAGAACATCCCGGCCGGCACGGTGATCCACGCGATCGAACTGAAGCCTGGCAAGGGTGCGCAGATGGCACGCAGCGCCGGAACGCAGGCCCAGCTTGTCTCTAAAGAAGGCGGCATTGCGTTGATCAAGCTGCCGTCGGGTGAAACCCGGAGAGTCGATTTGCGCTGCATTGCGACGATCGGCCAAGTGGGCAACCCGGAACACGAAAACGAAACGTACGGTAAGGCCGGACGTACCCGCTGGAAGGGCCGCACGCCGCATAACCGCGGTGTGACGATGAACCCGGTCGACCACCCGCATGGTGGTGGTGAAGGCCGGACGTCGGGCGGTCGCCACCCGGTTACTCCGTGGGGCCAGCCGACACGCGGGTTCAAGACGCGTAACAACAAGCGCACCGACAATCAAATTGTCACGCGCCGCGGCAAGAAGAGCTAGGGAAGGGATTAGACGATGGGTCGTTCTCTCAAAAAAGGTCCGTTCACCGATGACCACTTGCTGGTCAAAGTGGAAAAGCTGATCGCCAATAGCGACAAGAAGGTTGTCAAGACCTGGTCGCGGCGCTCGACGATTCTGCCGATGTTCATCGGGCACACGTTCGCTGTGCACAACGGCAAGAAGTTTATTCCGGTCTATGTGACCGAGAACATGGTTGGCCACAAGCTTGGCGAATTTTCGCCGACCCGGACGTTCAAGGGTCACGTGGCCAAGACCGAAAAATCGGGTAAGGCAGGCTGATCGGCCAGCGCCCTGGCAGATAAGCCCACAAGGAAACGGACATGGAAGCAAGAGCCGAAGCAAGATATATTCGGGTGTCGCCGCAGAAGGCGCGTTTGGTGGTGGATCTGATCCGCGGCCAGCGTGCCGGTGATGCCATCAACATTCTGCGTTCGACGAATAAGGGCATCGCCCCGACGGTGGAGAAGGTGTTGCGGTCGGCAATCGCCAACGCCGAAAACAAGTCGGACTCGGTGGACGTCGATCAGTTGGTCGTGAACGAAGCCTACGTCAACGAGGGCCCGCGCATGAAGCGCATCCGCCCCGCCCCGATGGGCCGTGCGTACCGCTACCAGCGCCGGATCAGCCATATTGTTGTGGTTGTGGCGGAAAAATAAGAGGCGCGAAGGAAAACCATGGGTCAAAAAACACATCCTTACGGCTTCCGGCTGGGCGTCACCAAAACGTGGCGTTCGCGCTGGTTCGCTAAGCAGGACTACGCCAAGCTGCTGGAAGAAGATCTCGACCTGAAGGACGAGCTCCGGAAGCGTTTGAAGGCTGCTGGTGTGAGCTCGGTCGAAGTGGACCGTCCCGGCAACAAGCTCCGTATTACGATCCGCACGTCGCGTCCCGGTATCATCATCGGTCGCAAGGGCGCCGAAATCGAAAAGCTGAAGAGCGAACTGGCCAAGCGCACCAAGCGCGAAGTGTTCATCGACATTCAGGAAGTTTCGAAGCCGGACGTCGATGCGCAGCTGGTGAGTGAATCGATCGCGCTGCAGTTGGAAAAGCGCGTTGCGTTCCGCCGCGCGATGCGCAAAGCCGTCGACTCGGCCAAGCGTCTGGGCTGCAAGGGCATCAAGGTCCGCGTCTCGGGCCGTCTCAATGGCGCCGAAATCGCTCGCTCGGAATGGTATCTCGATGGCCAGTTGCCGCTGCACACGCTGCGCGCCGACATCGACTACGGTTTCAGCGAATCGCAGACCACCTACGGCGTGATTGGCGTGAAGGTTTGGATCTATAAGGGTGAAATCCTCGGCGACTTCCGCAAGATGTCGAGCGAACCGGAACCCCGCCGCGCCCCGCGCGGTGATCGTGGCGACCGCGGCGGTGACCGTCGCGAGCGTCGTGGTCCGGGTGGTGGCGGTTATGGTGGGCCTGGTGGCGGGCAGCAGGGCGGATACGCCGGCGGCCAGCCGCAGCAGAGCGCGCCGTCCGGTCCTCCGGTGCAGACGCCTCCCCCGGGAGCCGAAGGCGCCCCGACCCGTCCGATCGCCCCGCCGATGGCGCAGCCCGTGCAGCCTTCTTGGAAGGCGGAAGCAGGCGAAGCGGCTCCGGCCGTTGACACCCCCAGCGAGAACCAGGAGTAATACGCCATGTTGATGCCGAAGAAAGTCAAATACCGCAAGCAACAGCGCGGCCGGATGACCGGACTCGCCTGGCGCGGAAGCACGCTGAGCTTTGGTGATTTCGGGTTGAAGGCGATGGTTTGCGGTTGGATCACCAATCGCCAGATCGAAGCGGCCCGTATTGCGATGACCCGCCACATTAAGCGCGGCGGCAAGGTTTGGATCCGGGTTTTCCCAGACAAGCCTGTCTCGAAGAAGCCGGCTGAAACCCGTATGGGTAAGGGTAAAGGCGCACCGGAATTCTGGGTGGCCGTGATTCGTCCGGGCAAGATCCTTTTCGAGATGGAAGGGGTTTCGCAGGAAGTGGCAGCGGAAGCAATGCGGTTGGCGGCACAGAAACTGTCTTTGAAAACGAAGATGGTGAGCCGCGAACAGCAAGGGTAAGGGCTCAAGGGTAAACAAGGATTCGTTATGAAAGCTGAAAAGATCCGCGGGCTGGAATCGGCCGAGCTCGAAAAGCAGTTAGCAGATATGGGTGAAACCATGTTCCGCCTGCGCTTCCAGATGTCACTGGGCCAGGCCGATGGTTTGAAGAAGTACCGGGAAACGAAAAAAGATCGGGCGCGGATCCTGACGGTTCTGCGCGAGAGGGCGAAGTAAGTCATGCCGGAAAATCAAGATCCGCAGGCCACAACGAAAAAAGGCCAGGAAAAGATCGGGCAAGTCGTCTCGACGAAGATGGAAAAGACGATTGTCGTCGAAGTGTCCCGTCGCGTGGCGCACCCTTTCTATCGCCGGATTATCAAGAAGCGCAAAAAGTTTTATGCTCACGACGAACAGGGCTTGGCGAAAGTCGGCGATGTGGTGCGGATTGTGGAGCACCGGCCGTTGTCGAAGCTGAAGCGCTGGGCGTTGGCGGAAGTGGTCCGCGCGGCCGTCCAGGTTGGCGAAGCGCAGTAAGCGCGCCGCCACAGACAGTTACGTAGGAATTTCCGCGGGCAAATAAGGAGACAGTCATGATTGGGATGCGAACAATCCTCGAGGTAGCCGACAACAGCGGCGCACGCAAGTTGCAGTGCATCTTGCCGCGCGGCGGCGATCTCGGAGCGAAGGCCGGTCTCGGGGACGTGATCACCGCAGCGGTGAAGGAAGCGACACCGGACGGGACGGTTAAAAAGGGCAAAGTGGTGCGTTGCGTTGTGGTGCGCATGCGGAAAGAGACCCGGCGCAAAGACGGGACCTACATCCGGTTTGACACGAACGCGGCGGTGTTGATTAACGAACTAGGCGAGCCGATCGGAACCCGCGTTTTCGGGCCGGTGGCGCGCGAACTGCGCGACAAACGGTTTATGAAAATCGTTTCGCTGGCGCCGGAAGTACTCTAAGGCATTTGTAGAGCAGCAGGCTCGGGAAAAGGGATTTCGATGGCAACACTGAAAATTCGCAAGGGCGATACGGTCAAGGTGATCGCCGGCCGCGACAAGGGCAAAACCGGCCGCGTGCTCGAAGTGGAGAAGGAAAAAGGGCGTCTTCTTGTGGAAGGTGTCCAGATGGTAAAGCGCCACACGAAGGCGAACCCGGCCAAGCAGGTCAAGGGCGGGATTGCGGAGAAGGAAGCGACGATTCACGTGTCGAACGTGATGGTTGTGACCGGAGACGGCAAGGCGTCGCGTGTGGGTTACAAGATCGAAGGCGAAGGCGCTTCTGCCAAGAAGGTGCGCGTGGCGCGCAAAACCGGCGAAGTGCTGGCGACGAAGAGCTAGTTTTAACGGAAAGCAATCATGGCCAGGCTCAGAGAACACTACACGAAGAACGTACTGCCGGAACTCATGAAGGAGTTCGGCTACAAGAACATCATGGCCGTTCCGAAGATTGAAAAGATCTCGCTGAACATCGGCCTCGGGGAAGCCACCGGCAACCCGAAGTTGATGGATGGCGCTGTGAACGAGTTGGGGCAGATCGCCGGACAGCGTCCGGTCATTTGCAAAGCGAAGAAGTCGATCGCCGCCTTCAAACTGCGCGAAAACATGCCGATTGGGTGCATGGTCACGCTGCGTGGCGACCGTATGTATGAATTTTTGGATCGTCTGATCAACGTCAGCCTCCCGCGTGTCCGCGATTTCCGCGGGATCTCGTCGAAGGCCTTCGACGGCCGCGGCAACTATACGCTGGGGCTGAAGGATCAGTTGATCTTCCCCGAGATTGACTACAACAAGGTGGAAAAGACCAAGGGTCTGAACATCTGTGTCACGACGACGGCCAAGACGGACGCTGAAGGTTTGGCGCTGTTGAAGCAAATGGGCATGCCGTTCGCGGCGAAGTAACGAGAAGAGAGGATTTGAAGCGCACATGGCCACAACCGCCAAAATCGCCAAGGACATAAAGCTCAAGGCTGCAAAAGAGAAGGGCGTCCAGAAGGCTGGAGTCCGTCTTCGCAACCGCTGCTTCCGCTGCGGCCGTCCGCGGGCGTACATCCGCAAGTTCGGCCTTTGCCGCATCTGTTTCCGCAAACTGGCACTCGCCGGGGAGATCCCCGGTGTGATCAAGGCCAGCTGGTAGTCGCGAGCTTGGGAATTTTAGGGAATCACGAAGGAAGGGGAATCGAGAATGGTTAGCGATCCCATCGCAGATATGCTCACGCGGATCCGGAACGCGATGCAGGCGCGGCACGCCAAGGTGGATGTGCCTGGCTCGAAGCTGAAGCTGGAAATTGCGCGGATCCTCAAAGAAGAGGGTTACGTCCTGAACTACAAGCAGGGCGACGAAGGCTCCAAGCGAGTCATCAAGATCTACCTCAAATACAACCCGAATAACACGCCGGTGATCTCTCACCTGGAGCGGGAATCGAAGCCTGGCCGTCGCGTTTACGTGGCGAGCAAGGAAATCCCCCGCGTGCTGGGCGGAATGGGGATCAACATCCTCACCACGCCGCGCGGTGTGATGACGGGCCGGACGGCGCGCAAAGAGGGCGTCGGCGGCGAACTGTTGTGCTCGGTCTGGTAAAGACCGCGTTCGGTAGCGAATAGTTGTCAGATAGAACGGCGAAGCCGGGATTTCATCCCGAGTAGCAAGAACCGTAAGGAAAAAGAACGATGTCGAGAATTGGTAAAAAACCGATCCCGCTGCCGGCGGGAGTGAAGATTAAGATCGATGCCACCCCTGGGCCGATGCACGTCGAAGGCCCGAAGGGCAAGCTGACGGTGCCGGTGCCGGAAGGGATCGTGATCGAGCAGAACGGCGCGGTGTTGGACGTGAAGCGCGAGAGCGACGCCTACGCGGCGGTTCACGGACTGACCCGGGCGCTGGCGGCGAATGCCGTGCAGGGTGTGAGCGCTGGCTTCACGCGGGAACTTGACATTGTCGGCGTTGGCTTCCGCGCGGAAACCAAGGGAAAAGACACGGTTCACTTCACGCTGGGTTATTCGCATAACATTGAATTTTTGTTGCCGCCGGGCGTCGAAGCCAAGGTGGACAAGAACACCCACGTCATTCTGACCGGATTCGACAAACAGTTGCTGGGTCAGGTGGCGGCGAATATGCGTTCGCTGCGGAAGCCGGATCCGTACAAGAACAAGGGTGTCCGCTACACGGGCGAAGTGCTGCGCAAGAAGGCCGGCAAGTCCGGTGCGGGCGGCAAAGGTAAGTAATCCGGGAAGGGATGAGGATCGAAACGCATGGTCAGTAAAGTCAATCGCGACGAAGTCCGTCGCCGGATTCACACTCGGATCCGTAAAAAGCTCGCAGGGACGGCCGCACGGCCCCGCTTGGCGGTGTTCCGTTCGATTAAGCACATTTACGTTCAGATTATTGATGACCGCACGGGTACGACGCTGGTTTCCGCCTCTTCGGCGGAAAAAGGCGCGGGGAACGGCGGGAATGTGGAAGGGGCGAAGGCAATCGGGAAACTGGTTGCGGAGCGCGCCAAAGAGAAGGGAATCAGCTCCGTGGTTTTCGACCGCGGCGGGTTCCTGTACCACGGCCGGGTGAAGGCGCTGGCGGATGCCGCGCGTGAAGCCGGACTGCAGTTCTGATAGGGAGATTACGCATTCATGCCAGCTACTGTTACCAAGCGCGTGGAACCGACCTCTGGGCTCAAAGAGCAGGTCGTCTCCATTAACCGCGTCACCAAAGTGGTGAAAGGCGGCAAGAACCTGAGCTTTTCCGCTCTGGTCGTTATCGGGGATCCGGGCGCCAAGATCGTTGGGTTCGGGACGGGAAAAGCGAAGGAAGTTCCGGCTGCCATCAAAAAGGGCATCGAAGCGGCGAAGAAAAATCTCCGTAAGATCCACGTGTTGGAAACGACGATTCCGCACCCTGTGCTCGGGCGTTTTGGCGCCGGCCAGGTGTTGCTCAAGCCGGCCCCGCAAGGTACCGGTGTGATCGCCGGCGGCCCGGTGCGCGCGGTGATTGAAGCGGTGGGAATCCCCAATGTGTTGACCAAGTCCCTTGGCACGCACAACCCGCACAACGTAGTGAAGGCCACGATCGCGGCGCTCGAGCAGCTGCGGGATAAGAACGAAGTGGCCGAAATGCGCGGCATTTTGCCGGAGCGCATGTAGCAATTTGCAGACGAGGCAAGACATGGCCGAAAATAAGATCAAAATCCAGTTGTATCGCAGCACCATCTGTACGCCGGAGACGCACAAGCGGATCGTCAAGGCGTTGGGCTTGAAAAAGCTCAACCGCATCGTGGAACGTCCCGACACTCCTGGCTTCCGTGGCATGGTGTTGAAGGTTCCGCACTTGTTGCGGATCGTCGAGTAGGGCCGGAAAACAGGTAGGAACGCGATGAATCTCAGTGAAATTAGACCGCCCGCCGGGCAAAAAAAGAATAAGCGCCGCCTGGGTCAAGGTATGGGCACGGGCCGCGGCAAGTTCGCTGGCCGCGGTGCGAAGGGTGCGAAGTCGATCAGCGGTTACTCCCGCATGCGCGGGTTTGAAGGCGGCCAGATGCCGCTCCACCGCCGTTTGCCGAAGCGTGGATTCTCGAACGCCATGTTCAAGAAGACCTTCGCGATCGTCAATGTGGCCACGCTGAATGACCTCGCTGGCGACACGTTTGACGTCGCTTCGCTCCAGGCCGCCGGCGTGATCAAGAAGTTGGAAGACGGTTTGAAGGTGCTGGCGAACGGCGACCTGACCCGCGCAATTACGGTTACGGCTCATCACTTCTCCGCTATGGCGAAAGAGAAAATTGAGAAGGCCGGCGGGACGGCGATTGTCATCGAACCGGTGACTCGCAAACCGAAGGAACAGTAAGATTCGAGGTCGCGCAATGCACTTCGGCGCAAAAGGATTGGCATGAAGTTCCTTGAAGCAGTGGCGAACGCTTTCCGAATTCCCGACCTGCGGAACCGGATTCTCTTCACATTGGCGATGTTGGCGATTTATCGGCTGGGCGGGCATATCCCGACCCCCGGTATCGACGCTGAGCGCCTGGAAGAGTTTTTCCGGCAGAACCAGGGGACCCTTTTAGGGTTTTTCGACTTGTTCAGCGGCGGTATGTTCCGCCGTTTGACGATTTTCGCGTTGGGCATTATGCCTTACATCACGAGCTCCATTATTTTGCAGCTCATGACGATTGTCGTCCCGACTCTCGAAAAGCTCCAGAAAGAGGGAGAACTAGGACGGCGCAAGATCACGCAGTATACGCGGTACCTGACGGTGCTCTTGGCGTTGGTGCAGTCTTTTACGATTGCTACTGCCTTGCAGTCCCAGGGGAACTTCGTTGTGAACCCGGGCATTGGGTTCATCCTGATGACCATGATTTCGTTGACGACCGGCACGGCTTTCATCATGTGGCTGGGTGAACAGATTACAGAGCGCGGTATCGGTAACGGTATGTCGCTCATCATCTTCACGGGCATCGTGGTTGGTTTGCCGTCGGCGATGTACTCGATTTACCAGAAGGCTTTCCTGACGCGCGAGTGGAACCTCCTACAGGTTCTGATTATCGCCGCGGTGATGGTGGCGGTAATCGGCCTGATCGTTCTGGTGGAACGCGGCGAACGCCGAATTCCGGTGCAGTATGCCAAGCGTGTGGTCGGGCGTAAGATGATGGGCGGCCAGTCGACGCACCTTCCGATGAAGGTGAATGCCGGCGGCGTCATCCCGGTCATCTTCGCGAGCTCGCTGCTGACCTTCCCCCAGACTCTAACGCAGATCGCGTTTGTCCGTGACAATCCGTATCTGTCTGCGATGTTGCGCTCCATTCAACATGCGGAGCCGCTCTACATTATCCTGTTCATCGCGCTCATTATCTTCTTCTGCTTCTTCTACGTTTCGATCATCTTCAACCCGAACGAAGCGGCTGACAACATGCGCAAGTACGGCGGGTTCATCCCGGGCATCCGCCCTGGCAAGAACACCTCGGATTATATGAACAAGGTGTTGACGAAGATCACGGTGGTTGGCGGTTTGTACCTCGCGGTACTGAGCTTGCTGCCTGAGATGATGATCAGCGGTGTGAAACTGCAGCATCTGCCGCTCCTCGGCAACTGGATCGACGCGCACTTCCCGCGGTTCATTCTCGACGGCCTCGGCGTCAACTTCTACTTCGGCGGCACCAGCTTGCTGATTGTGGTTGGCGTGGCGATGGACACGGTCAACCAGATCGAAGCGCAGTTGATTATGCGTCACTACGAAGGGTTTACGCCGCGTGCTGGCCGAATTCGCGGCCGCCGCAGCTCTGCCTAACTTTTGGGATGTTTGTTCTTTGACAACTGACAACGCCGATATTGCCAGAAAAACTGCTCTCCAGAAGCCCCTGGCGGTGATGTTGTTCGGCGCACCGGGTTCCGGTAAGGGAACCACGGGGAAGATGTTGACCAAGCTAACCGGCTGGCCTCATCTTGCCACGGGGGACTTACTGCGGGAGCAGATCACGCGGAAGACTTCGTTGGGTTTGGAAATGCAGAGCATCTTGGCCGCTGGGCAACTGGCGCCGGATGATCTGGTCAGTCGAATGGTTTGGGACCGGCTAGGCTGGCCCGACTGTGAAGCTGGATTTTTGCTCGACGGTTTTCCCAGGACGATACCGCAGGCGGAAGGTTTGGCACAGTGGTTTTCGGGGCGGAATTTTCGCCCGGTGCTGATCCACCTCTGGGTGGAGTACAATGAAATATTGCGGCGGCTTACCGGTCGTCGTACTTGTCCGACCTGCGGCGCCATTTACCATTTGGAGTCGACGCCGTCTAAGGTTCCGGGTGTCTGTGATACCGACGGGGCTGAGTTGACGGTTCGGGCCGATGACAGGGAAGAAGTAGTGCTGCAGCGATTGCAGACTTACCAGACGCAGACCTGGCCGGTGGCGGAGACGCTTCGGAAGAATGGGATCCTGGTAGAGGCAATTGATTGTGGTGAGATGGATCCGGAAAGCGTAGCGGACCGGATACGGTGGCGGTTGGATCGCATCGGCGGTTCGATTGCGAAGAAAAGTAAACCAGAATGATTATCCGGAAAAGTCCGGCAGAACTCGAAAAGATGCGGCGCAGCGGTTTGCTCGTCTATCAGATTCTGCATTCTGTAAAGGAATTAGTGGCTGAAGGCATTACAACGATGGAACTGGAGAACGCCGCGGCGAAGATGATCGCCGACGCCGGCGCCCGTCCTGCGTTTAAGGGCTATTACTCGGCGGCGGCCGGGAACCGGTATCCCTACGTGTTGTGCACTTCGGTGAATGAACAGATTGTCCACGGCATGCCTTCGACGAAGACCCCCCTCAAGAAGGGAGATGTGATCTCGATCGATACGGGCGTGCAGTTGGATGGATATTACGGCGATTCGGCCATTACGGTGGCCGTGGGTGAGATTTCCCCGTCGCTGCAGAAACTTCTCGATGTGACGCGCGATTCGCTGGAGATGGCGATCGATAAGGTCCGCGAGGGGAATCGGTTGTTTGATATCTGCTCGACCGTGCAGAAGCATGTCGAGTCGAACGGGTTTTCGATCGTCCGCGAGTTCGTGGGACATGGCATTGGCACTTCGTTGCATGAAGAGCCGCAGGTCCCGAATTATGTGGATCGGAACAATGAGAATCCGCGGCTGAAAGAGGGGATGGTCCTGGCGATCGAGCCGATGGTCAACCTTGGGAAGCCGGCGTCGAAAGTGTTGTCGGACCGTTGGACGGCTGTCAGCCAGGACGGATCGGCATCCGCGCATTTTGAGCATTGTGTGGCTGTAACGAAAGACGGCCCGTGGGTATTGACACGGCCATGAACCGGGGAATGCGAAATGGTAGAACCGGTGGAGGCTGTGGTGGTGGAGTTGTTGCCGCAGGCACTCATTCGTTTGGAGTTAACCGGGAGCAAACGTCAGATTCTGGCGCACGCGGCCGGGGTGAAAGAAGTGAATTTTGTGCGATTGCGGCCGGGTGATCCGGTGATGGTAGCGGTCTCGGAGCAAGATCCTACGCGGGGACGAATCGTCAGCGTACGGCCGGGCCGGTAGTAAGAACAACCAAATTTTAGTTTCAGAAACGCAAGAGGAAGTCATGAAAGTACGGGCATCGGTCAAGAAAATTTGCGATAAGTGCAAGATCATTCACCGCACGGGCGTCGTTCGGGTGATTTGCGTCAATCCGAAGCATAAGCAGCGCCAGGGCTAACCGCGCGCAATAGAACCACGAAAGAAACAGGACGAGGACTAGCACATGGCACGTATCTCCGGTGTTGATCTGCCCGCCCGCAAGCGCGCGGAAATCGGATTGACCTATATCTACGGCATCGGCCGCACTCGGGCGAAGTCGATTCTGTACCGCACGGGTGTGGATGCGGACAAGAAGATCGCCGATCTGACCGAAGAAGAAGTAAACAAGATCCGTACGTTGATCGAAACGGAAGGATCGGTGGAAGGTGACCTCCGCAAGGAGATGTCGCTGAACATCAAGCGATTGATGGAAATGGGCTCTTACCGTGGTCTGCGGCACCGCCGTGGCCTGCCCGCCCGTGGCCAGCGCACACACACAAATGCCCGCACCCGTAAGGGACCGCGCAAGGGCACTGTGACGAACAAGAAGAAGGCCGGCGCGAAGTAACGCGCGGGCACAGACGAATTAACGGGAAGAGATCGCATTATGGCCAAAGCACCAGCCAAGTCCTCGAAGAAGAAGAATTTCAAGAAAAAAGAAAAGAAGCACGTGCCAATGGGCGTCTGCCACATCCAGGCGACGTTCAACAACACGATCATCACTTTCAGCGACCCGATGGGGAACACGCTGGCTTGGTCGAGCTCCGGCTCGCTCGGCTTCCGTGGTTCGCGCAAAGGCACCCCGTTTGCCGCTCAGCAGGCTTCGCTGACGGCGGCGAACAAGGCGAAGGACTCTGGTTTGCGCACGGTCGAAGTGCGTGTTTCCGGGCCTGGCGCCGGCCGCGAGTCGGCCATTCGCGCGCTTTCCGGCGCGGGTATTGAAGTGAAAAACATTAAAGACGTCACGCCGATTCCTCACAACGGCTGCCGTCCGCCGAAGAAACGCCGCGTTTGATCGCGCGGGAGTTTTGTAGAGCAATCTACAGAATTCCCTTTACGTTTCCCGGTGTTCTGTGCAATACTTGGAATTGCGGTTTTGACCGCACCCTCAAGTTCTGCACTTCAGTTTGGCGCGAAGACCCCCACCCGCCCTTCGCGCCAAAACGGCCCGACGGAGATCCGCCCAACCGCCCTCCGTCGGGCCACCCCCACCTCAGTCTCTCCCGCTACGTACCTGAATCCAGCACATTTGCGAATGCCTTCCGGTTTGTGGCATACTGTTAATCGTAGAATTTTGCGCGTATGCGCGATTACGGGGCGGATGGCCCTGGTAGTACAAAGCAGGATGAATACCGCCACTGGCGTGTTGTAAACTGCACCTTCCGATCATTGAAAGGTTTATAGGAAACGAATGGCTCGTTATATTGGTCCCGTGTGCCGCCAGTGCCGGCGCGAGGGCATGAAGCTCTTCCTGAAGGGTGAGCGTTGCTACGGCCCCAAGTGCGCCGTGAGTGAAGAAAAGAAGCGGAACTTTCCTCCCGGCCAGCATGGCCAGGCGCGTAAGCCGAAGATTGTCGGCTACGGTCTGCAATTGCGCGAGAAGCAGAAGACGAAGCGTTACTTCGGTCTTGGCGAGACGCAGTTCCGGAACCTGTTTGAGAAGGCTGCCGCAGCCAAGGGCATCACGGGTGACGTGATGTTGCAGTTGTTGGAACGGCGTCTGGACAACGCGGTGTACCGGATTGGTTTCGCGACCGGCCGTGCGTTTGCGCGTCAGTTGGTTCGCCATGGCCACATCAAGGTCAACGGCAAGAAGGTCAATATTCCGTCGTTCACGGTGAAGCCGGGCGACGAAGTGACCGTACGTGATAAGAGCAAAGAAAATTCGGCCATTCTGGCTGCCCGGGAAGCGACGGCGCATCTGCCTTCGCCGAGCTGGCTGGAAGTGGACCGTGAGAACCTCAAGGCGCGGATCATTTCGCTGCCGAAGCGCGAGGAGCTTGTTCAGATCCAGATGAACGAGCAGCTCATCGTCGAATTGTACTCGAAGTAAGCGGCCCCGGTGGCGGCAGTGGCGGGGCTCGCCCTGTCCGCCGCCTCCGGAAGTTGCCGGAACAACTCACCCAACACCGTCACAGAACAACGTAAGAGCCCCAAAAGGAGAGCTATGTTCAAGGGTTTTCAGAAACCGAAGCGGTTGGTCGCCAATACCGAGACGCTGAACGAGCGTTATGGCAGTTTCGCCGCCCAGCCCTTTGAGCGCGGTTTCGGCACGACGATTGGCAACAGCCTTCGTCGCGTGCTGCTGAGTTCGATTGAAGGGGCGGCTATCACGGCCGTCCGTATTGAAGGCATTGCCCACGAGTTCAGCCCGATTCCGGGCGTCACGGAAGATGCGACCGACATCATCCTGAACCTGAAGCAAGTGCCGTTCAAGATGTCGACCGACGCCGTCCACACGGTGCGGTTGATCGTGGATCAGCCTGGTGAGATTTTGTCGGGCCAGATTGAAACGAGTTCGGATATCGAAGTGTTGGACCGCAACGTCCACATCGCCACCGTTGGCGAAGGCGGGAAGCTGAACATTGAGATGCGGCTGAAGCAGGGCCGTGGTTATGTCTCCGCTGACCGGAACTTCGACGAAGACCTGCCGATTGGCTACATCGCCATCGATTCGGTGCACTCGCCCGTCCGCAAGGTGAACTACGCGGTGGAGAATGCCCGTCTCGGTCAGATGACCGACTACGACAAGCTGAACATTGAAGTGTGGACGAACGGCGCGATTTCTCCGCAGGATGCCATCGGCCAAGCCGCCAAGCTCGTGAAAGATCACATGAGCATCTTCATTAACTTCGAGGAAACCCCCGAAGTGACCGAAGAGCCGGCTGAGCGCGTGATGAATCAGATGAACGAAGTGCTCAACCGCTCGGTGGACGAGATGGAGCTTTCGGTTCGCAGCTACAACTGCTTGAAGAACGCGAATATCGGCACGATCGGCGACCTGGTGCAGAAGACCGAAGCGGAAATGCTCCGCACGAAGAACTTCGGCCGGAAGTCGTTGAACGAAATCAAAGAAATTCTGTCGGGCATGGGCTTGGGCTTCGGTATGAAGATCGATTCCCAGGGCCGCCTGATACCTGGCCCCGCCAGCAGCACGACCGGTCTTGCGGCCGGCGATGACGAATAGTCATTCAGATCAAGATCACAGGAACGGAAGTACGCCACAATGAGGCACAATAAGGCAGGCTTTAAACTCAAGCGCGACGTGAGCGCGCGGCGCGCGTTGCTGCGTAATATTGTTACCAGCGTCATTCTCGAAGAGCGCGTGATTACCACGGTTCCGAAGGCGAAAGCCGCGAAGCCGATCGTTGACCAGATCATCACTCTGGCCAAGCGGGAAAAGAAGGAAGAACAGTTGCATGCCCGCCGGCAGGCCGCGTCTTACCTGATGACTCCGGCGAGCGTGCAGAAGCTGTTCGATCAAATCGGACCGCGTTTTGCGACTCGTAACGGTGGATACACCCGCGTTGTTCGCGTTGGCTTCCGCAAGGGCGATGGTGCCGAAACGGCTATGTTGGAACTCGTGGGTTCCGAACTGGTCCGCCGGTCCGCCGACCGCGCCAAGCGCCGCGAAGAGAAGCTCAAGGCGATGCAGGAAGGCCGCGATGGCGGCGAGCCGGCAGAGTCCTAACTGAAATTACCCACCCGCAACACGAGAGGGCGCGCATCCGAGTTAACAGCCATTTCCATTGGCTGATTCATTAGGCAACGCGCCCTTTTTTGGTTTTTGCGTCATGGAAGAAACCCAAGTTCCTCAGGTACAGCCCGATCCGCCCCGGGTAACCGTCATCATTATCACGCGCAACCAGGCGCGGGCGTTACGGCGTTGTCTGGAAGCGTTGCACCAGTGCACGATTCTGGACGAGATCGAGATCATCGTCGTCGACAACGCATCGACGGACGGCAGCAACGTGATCCAAGACGATTTCGAGAAAATCACCTACCTGAAGCTGCCCAAGAATTTTGGGTGGACGAAGGCGGCGAACATTGCCCTGCGATCGTCGTTGGCCGAGTCGATTCTTTTCCTGGACCCGCGTGTCGAGTTGGCTCCTGATGCGATTGCGGTGATGGCTGCTGAAGTCTCTGAAGAGAGCGATGCGGCGGCTGCCAGCGCGGTAATGACGACGCCGGAGGGGGGGCCGGCCCGCGTGATGCGGAAACTGCCGAAGCCCGATGATTTGCGGCCGGCACTGTTTGCTCCGTCGGCATTACCGTCAGAGCCAACCCCAGCCGATTTCCCGGGTGTGTTCGCGCTTTTGATTCGTAAGCCGTTCCTGAAGGGAATGAACTTCCTGGATGAGCGGTATGGTGAACTCTGGGCGGACGCCGAGATTGCGGCACAGGTGAAACGGGCGGGACGTAAGATCCTGTTATTGCCTGCTGCGAAGGCTGTTTTCCACGAGGGGGATGCCCCTCCGGCGTTGCACCCGTCTCTGTTGGAGGCCGATTTTGAGCAGGGAGCGGCTACCTATCTCTCCAAGCATTATGGTGGCGGGATGGGCCGCCGGGTAACCGCAGCGCTGGGCGCCCTAGGTACGCTGAAGGTCGGGCTGTTCGCGAATCTGGTTTCCGGGCAGAAGATCGACGGTTCCCAGGAATAGGCAGAGAGAAGCGGGATGGGGACGCGGGTGCGAACTGTCCTCATTCTGGCCGTAGCGGCGATTCCGGTATTGATTTCGCTAGAAGGCGCGCAGTACCTGGGCGACGTCCAGGATGAGGTGGCTTGGCGGCGCCATACCGACCCGATGGTTTACCTGCGTGAGGGTTACGGGGACCACTTTTTCGAGGCGCAGGTGGAGTTGGAGGCGCGGCAGCGGGCGATCGGACTGGTGGGCCGGTTGGACCGGCTGTTTGTTCGTGGCCAGACGATGCATGCGGCTTGGAGCAGCGATGGAACGCAGCTCGTGACGGCGTCGGGCTCGGTGGCGTACCGGTGGGATGCACGGACCGCGACTGAGCTGGAGGCATTGGGGCCGTCGACGCTGAGCCGGGCGGAGGATCCGAAGCGCTGGGGCTTTGGGTTTCAGGAGGCGGTCTTCGTCGGTGCCGACAGGCGGATCGTGGGTTTGACGGATTCTCCGCCGAAAGTATTGTGGACGTTCCGGGGGCGGGAGATTGATCGGCTGGTGTTGGACGGGACGGGGTATGAAAAGCTGACGTCCCAGGGGAGTCTGGTGGCGGCGTTGAAGAACCTGGAGTATGGGCTGGTTGTGGACGTTGGGACCCGCCGGATGACGCAGTTGCCCCATCCGGATTCCACCGGCATTACGTTTGTCGCCAATGGCGATGTGCTGACGCTGGCGCGGGGCGAGATCAAACGCTGGCGGGGGGAGCAATTGGTGGCGACGATCCCGATTGAGGGCGCGGATCACCCGAACGGCTTTTCCAGCGACGGCGAGCACTTTTTCGTGCCGGTGGAAGGAGCGGTGGAGGTCTGGTCTTCCGCGACCGGACGGCGCCGTTGGAGTGTCCCCTTGCCCGGGGGTGGTGGCGCGTATTGCGCCAACGG
>CANIFK010000003.1 GCA_947466555.1 Acidobacteriota bacterium
CTCGCCGGAACCTACCCGCTCCCCGTCGCCCAGCTCGATCGGTTCCTGTTCAAAATCAACATGGACTACATCGCCCGCGAAGCCGAAATTGACGTGCTCGCCACGCGCAAAGTCCGCCGCGGCGCGCCAGCCGAGCGCCTCGTCACCCGCGACGAAGTCGTCGCCGCCCGCCAGGCCATGGAGGACCACGTCACCGTCGATCCCCGCGTCCACACCTGCCTGGTCGACGCCGCCCGCAACCTCCGCGCCCACAAAAAAGTGCTCCAAGGCCTCAGCACCCGCAGCCTCGTGCTGATGATCCCCGCCCTCCAAGCCGTCGCCCTGCTCAACGGCCGCGACTACGTCTCCTCCCAGGACATCGAGTACCTAGCGCCCTTCGTCTTCAGCCACCGCCTCGTCGTCGCCCCCGGCGCCGGCGACACCAAAACGGTGGTCCTCGAATGCCTCAAAGGGCCGCTCGAAATCCTCACCCGGTCCACGATGGCCGCCGTCGCCCCCATGCCCCAACAACAGCAGACGCCGCCCGCCCTGCCCCCGCAACCTCAGCAAGGAAACGGACAAGCCTGGTAATGCGCCGCCTCGCCGCCATCTGGTTCACGCTCGTGCTCGTACTCTGCGCCCAACAGCAGCCGCAGCAGTCCCAGCCCGACCTCGCCACCGTGCGCCAATGGATCGATAGCGGCAAGTTCATCCGCGTCCGCGAAATGGGCGAAGCCCTGCTCCGTCAGAACAAAAACAACCCCCTCGGCAATTACCTGCTCGGCGTCGCCATGCAGCGCGGAGAAGGCAACCTGCCGCTCGCCCGCTACTACCTCGGCCGCGCCCGCACGCTCGTCGAACAGTCCACCTCCACCAGCGAACAAACCGCGGACCTCCACGCGCACATTCTCTTCGAAATGCTCCTCGTCGCCGGCCTCACCGAAAAGCACGAAGAGCAGATCCGTCTCGTCAACGAGTACGGCCGACTCTTCGGCGTCGACATGGGCGAGCGCAGCGGCTGGTCGCTCATGAAGCTCGGCCGCCACCAGGAAGCCCGCCAGCTCATGCAGAAGTACCTGAAGTCGAAGGACCCCGACACCCGCCGCGGCGCCCTGAACACCTTGGGCTCCATCGAAATGTCCCTCGGTAACTACGAAGAAGCCTTCCGCTGGTTCACCATTCTCAAAAATGAGCTCACCGAACGCGACGCCGTCAACATCGCCACGCTCGTCCGTAACCGTGCCGAAGTCGCCAACGTGCTTCTCCAGTTCGACGTCGCCGAAAGCGACACGCTGCTCGCCACCAAGTACTTCCACCCGTCCAGCTACTCCAATCCCTGGATGAGTCTGTCGCTGATCTACGTCACCGAAGGCCGCCTCGCCGAAGCCGTCTCGGCCATCAGCAGCATGCACGCCTGGGACCGCCGCTCAGATCCGACGCTAGAACAGCAGCGCTGGAACGACGGCCAGCAAGCCACGGCCATTGTCCTGTTAGCCACCGGCTACCCCGACGCGGCCTTGCAAATCGTACGCAAGATCCGCAGCAAACCCGATCGCCGCGGCACCACCTCCGGCACCATGGAGCAGGCCGAAATCGGCCTGCTCTACCTCTGGCGCGAAACGCTCCGCATGCAACGCGAAGCCCTCCGCGAACAGATGATCTCGGAAACCTGGCCCGAGTGGTTCCAGTCCGGCTGGGAACGCATGAAGGTGGAGCGCGAACTCTGGGCCGCCAATAGCCGCCTCAACGCGCTCCTTGTGCCCGAACAGCGCCTCCCCTGGATCCTCCGCCCCTACGCCCCCGATTCGCCTATCACCGAATGGATGCGCCCCGGTCTCTATGGCGCCGTCGGCGGCGGCCTCGTCCGCGCCGAACTGGAAAAGCTGATTGGCCGGACCGGCAAACTGGCCGACCGCGAACGTTCTTACCTCCAAGCCGCCATGGGCGAGTCGCTGATCATGTCCGGGTCGTATGAGAAGGGGCTGGCGGCGTTGACCGCGGCCAAAGAGAAGCTCCCTCAGGAAGAAGTTCTCCTCCGCGCCCGTATGGAGGCCTTGGCCGCGCACGCCCTGGAGCGAAGCGGCCAGCTCGACCGCGCCGCCGTCGCCTGGCGCAACGCCATGGAGCGCAACGCCGGCCTCATTCGCCTGCTCGATCTCTCCATCCCCGTCACTCTCTCCAGCGACAACTCCCCCGGCGCCAACGAAGCCGTCAGCTGGCTCGAAAAGTCCCCACGCTTCCACCGCGGCCGCGGCTTCTCGCTCGCCGTTTCCACCACCGGTCGCCGCATGTACGCCCAGCTCCGCGGTCGCGATGGCGCCGTCCTCGCCCAGGCCAGTACCCTCGTGCTGCCCGACATCAAGGACACCGCCCGCATGCTCTGCAAGGAAGTGCACCGCAAGGCCTTCGCGACGAAGATCGATCTCTCCCAAATGGACATCAACTCGCTCGACGGTTCGGTCACCTCCGGCGATTCCAGCCAGATCGGTCTTAAGGACCTCTTCGGCGTCAAATAAGCCGTCAGTCCCGCTTCGCGTTTGTGAAAATAGCGCCCGTCGTATCGGCGCCTCTGAAGTTGGCTCCCCGCAGATCGGCCCCGGTGAAATCGGCGTTACGCAGGTCTGCCTCGGAAAAGATGGCCTCCCGGCAGTCGCTGCCCTTGAAGCTGGCCCCCGTCAGCACGCAGCGGCTGAAGATCGTATGCGTGCAGGTGGCGCCGTCAAACACCGCCCCGGTCATGTCCGCCCCGCCCGCGCCAGGGTCCATCATATGGCTCGGTTTGCTGCGCTGGTGCCGCCCGTACATACCGTGAAAACTCACCCACGATAAATCAGTGTTGCGAAAACTGGCGTGGCGGTAGGTCGCCGTGTCCAGCCACCGCGCGTGCCGTAGCTTCGCCCCATGGAAGCTGGCGTGCGAAAAGTCAGGTTCATCCAAACCCGCCATCTCGAAATCCGCATCACTGAAGTCGGTGAACTGCAGATTCGCATTCCGGAACATCGTCTCGTACAGTTTCGTTCCCCGGAAGTTGGAGTAAGGCAGAAACGCCTTGGAAAACTCCTTCCCCGTCAAATCCTGCTTCTCGTAGTTCGCCGGCGATCGCTTCGCCATCGCCGTGCGCAGACCCATGGCGTCATTGCGAAATAAGTCGAGCGCCTTGGAAATCATCGCCGCCCCAATCCCCAGTCCGATCAATGAAAAAATAATGGTGCGCATCATCCCTCGCCTTTCTCCGCCTAACGCCAGTCCGCCGTTCCAAGCAGATAAGCCACCGGCGCCAACAACAGCCCATTCACCAGGACGCCCGTCCAGGACAGCCACGCCATCCGCTCTCCGCGCACCAGCGAAATGATCGCGGCCAACTCCCCGGCCACCGCCGCCATCGTGAGCAACAGCGCTACGGCAAAGAACGGCGCCATCGCCTCACCCATATTGGTTGCGCCTTTTGCATTTCGTGCCCAGGCATATCCAACCGTACAGACAACTACCGGTAGCGCCAGCGATAGAACGTTGCAAATGGGAGTCTTCACAATTCATCAAGCGCATCCCATCACCAAAGTGAATCGTTCACGGCGAAATTTCTTGTTTCCAATGCAGTCGCCCAGTCCATGGCCGCACCGGTGGCGGTTTGCGGCCTCTACTGCCAGCCCTCGCCCTTGCCGGCGAACCACAGCCGTTTCTACCCCGCTCCGGTTCGTACGGCCCGCCTCTTCTACGCCTCCCCTTCCTTCGCCGCGCCCCAACGAGACGAAGCCGATAGCCTTAACCCCCCAACGCAGGCAATGTCCACTTTACCCATAGCGGCGTCGCACCGCCGCCCGTCCGCAATCCCACCTTGTCCGACAATTCATCGCGCCCCGCCCGCCCAGCAAAGCGGGCCAGAATTGTCCCCATCCACAGGCAACGTTCCCTCGAACCACAGCGGCTCCGCACTCCTGCCATCCTGTATCCAAACCGGCGACAGCCTCATCGTGCCCCGCGCGCCCAGCAAAGTGGTGTTCTTACGCAGTCAACGTTTACTCGGTAGACATCGATTCCTCCGTCCGGTATCCCCGGGCCACAGCCGTATCGCGTCCCGCCCGCCCAGCAAAGCGGGCCAGTAAAAGTCCCCTTCCACAGGCAACATTCCCTCGACCCACCGCGTCCCCACCCTCCTGCCATCCTGTGTCCAAGCCGGCGCCAGTAACATCGTGCCCCGCGCGCCCAGCAAAGCGGTGTTCTTACGCAATCAACGTTTACTCGGTAGACAGCGATTCCTCCGTCCGGTATCCCCGGGCCACAGCCGCCTTACGCCCCGCCCAACAAAGCGGGCCAGTAAATGTCCCCTTCCACAGGCAACATTCCCTCGAACCACCGCGGCGCCACCCTCCTGCCATCCGGTGTCCCAATCGGCGACAGCCTCATCGTGCCTCGCGCGCCCAGCAAAGCGGTGTCCTTACGCAATCAACTTGTACTTGGCAGACAGCGGTTCCTCCCCGCTGCCCGTCCGGTATCCTCCCGCCACAGCCGCATCACGCCCCGCCCGCCCAGCAAAGCGGGCCAGCAATTGTCCCCTTCCGCAGGCAACATTTCCTCGAACCACCGCGGCTCCGCCCTCCTGCCGTCCTGTGCCCAAGTCGGCGACAGCCTCATCGTGCCCTGCGCGCCCAGCAAAGCGGTGTCCTTACGCAATCAACGTTTACTCGGTAGCCAGCGGTTCCTCCCCGCTGCCCGTCCGGTATCCCCGGGCCACAGCCGCATCGCGCCCCGCCCGCCTGACAGATAGGGTCAGTACCCCCAGTTCCCGCGCTCACTGCCACCCTTCCATTGGCTCTCACCCCCGCCGCCCGCATTCCAGCGCCGCCCGCCCGTTGCCGCCTATCTAGTTCCCGGCCCCTCACAACGATCCGGCGCCAAACAGTAACGGGGCGGCCCGAAAGCCGCCCCGCTCAACCAACGAAAGAACCGAAACTAATCTTTGATGTCGATAATCTTGGCGATCACCAGCGTGTCGCCCTTCAGCTCGCCGGTAACCTGGACCTTGCCCTTCAAATGGGCCTTCGCCATCTCCGCATTGCTGACCTTGTAGACGTTCTGATCTTTCTCCGTCACAAACACCGGCGCCGCGCCACCCTTGATGCAGCGGTCCGCGCAGTCCCGCGAGGCCTGGCTCGACGAGGCATTCCCGGCGCCACACGAAGCGTCACTGATCCAGCCCTTGAATTCGGCGGCGGGGACCAATCCGGCCATCGCCAGCACCGCAAACCCGGTAAAGAGAACCTGTTTCATCTCGATAAGCTCCTATGCAGCTATTGTGCCACGTCCACTTGGATGCAGGCAGAATCCATCGGTTACACATTTCCCGGCACACCCTCAGAAAAATCCTCTAAAAACAGAAACGATCCGCGCCGATATGTGGGTGTGGGGGAAATCTCCACGGGAGCGTCATGGGCATCACACCACTCACATTCAGCGGCGTCAGTTCCTACTCGGCGGATCTGCAGAAGATTTTGGACCGCACCGTGGCCATCGCCTCGCAGCCAATCTCGCAACTGCAGTCAGAACAAACCAAGATCGTCCAGCAGAAGGCCATCGCCACCAGTCTGCAATCCTCGTCCTCCAACTTGGCGAATGCCCTTTCCGCGCTCGGCGATCTCGGTGGTAGTAAGGCGCTAGGCGGGTCGTCCTCCAACTCGGCAAAGGTCAGCATTGGTTCGGTCACCGCCACCAGCCCGGCCTCGTACTCCATTACCGAAATCACCTCTGTTGCTCGTGCCGCCTCCGCCACTTCGTCTGGATTTGCCGATGGCAGCACCACGCCGGCTTCCACAACCGGAACGGTAAAGTTCAGCTTCAACGGCACCGATCACACGATCACTCTCGGTTCTGGCGAAAACACGCTGACTGGCCTGCGCAACAAGATCAATGCCCTCGGGGCCGGAGTGAACGCCTCCATCCTCACTACGGGTACCGGGGCTACGCCATACTACCTGTCGATCACGTCCAACACCACGGGAGAAAAGCCGATCACTCTGGTGGACGATCCGGGCGGCGCTGCCACCAGTCTGCTCGCCTCCACCGATGCCGGTGCAAATGCCAATTTCAAGGTCAATGGAGTCGCCGTTTCGAAGTCCTCGAATCTGGTGAACGATGTCGTCGGTGGTGTGACGTTCTCTATTCTCGGCACGACCTCGGGATCTGAAAGCGTCACCCTCTCGCTTGCGACCAATCGCTCCACACTCTCCAGCAAACTGCAGTCATTCGCCTCGGCTTACAACGCCCTGCTTGCCGAAACGGATAATCAGATCGGCGAGTCCGCCGGCCTGCTTACTGGAGATTTTCTCGTCCGCGAAGCCAAGGATGCCCTCCGTGCAGTCAGCGGGTATCAAGGGACAGGCCGAATTAAGTCGCTGGCCCAATTGGGACTGAGCTTCGGCAGTGATGGCAAAGCAACGGTCGACACCACAACACTCGATGGCCTGTCGGACTCGCAAATTCAGGACGCGTTCACTTTTCTTGGGTCGAGTACGACCGGGTTTGGTGGATTGAAATCCCGGTTGACTCAACTCTCGGACCCGATCACCGGCCTGATTGCCGTCCAGACCACAAAGTATGACGAGACGGACAAGAAAATCTCCGCTCGCGTCACCGAACTGACGACGAGGGTCATCGCCCTCCAAAAAAGCACTGCGGAGCGTCTCCAAAGAGTCGATTCCCTTTTAGGTTCGCTCCAATCGCAGCAAACGATCATCGATGCCAGTTACAAGAGCGTCTTGGTAGGTATCTACGGAAAGAGCTCTGGCTGAAATGCCCTTCCGAACTCCGGCGGAACTTGTCAGGCAAATCGAAGAGCTCGACCAGTTGTTGCTCGACGCCGTCCCCGGTCAGGACGACGAAATTGCCGACTGGATGGAGGAGCGCCGCCGCGCCGTTCAGGCGATGCCCCGCAGCGCGATGGACCTTACGGAGATCGATGCCATCCAGCAGCGCACCAACCGGTTGGAGGAGAAGTTCCTTCACTGGCGCCGTTCCTCGATCATGGAGTTGTCGTTGTTGGAGCAGCACCTCCGCTTTCTCAGCGAGCAGCAATCAGGAACCACGGACTCTGCGCCAACTCACGTCGATATTCGCGGCTGACCGCATGTTGCTACCGCTCGAATGGATCCCGAGCAAGGTGAGGCCGATTCCCGTGGTCTGCGGCGCGTAAACCTGCTGACCTGCTTTTGGAAGTCCAAGCCAGTTTGCGAGGGCTTCTCGCAATCAGGGTTGAAATCCCATTGGGCCTCCTGGCGGCTCACGTGCCGCCTGTTTTCCACTCACGCGACCCAATCGCTCCGCCCCTGGATGAGATGAGTAGTCCAGATTATCTGACCGCCCGAGTTCCCTCAGCCCCCCGGGCGAGACTGAGTAGGCGTACGGGCGTGAATGCTAGGCAGAAGGCGGGGTACTCTCTTCCCATCTCCCGATTGCTAACAATACCCGATCGACTTCCTCATCCGTCAAGTACGGATGAATCGGAAGGCTTAACTCCTCGGACGACAACCGTTCCGCCCTCTCCAGCGCGCCAAAGCACGAGCTGGAAACGGTTCGCAATGCCTCCTGATTGGGGATCAATATCGGGTAGTGTTCCCCTGTCCCGATCCCCTCGTCCCGCAGCCAGGCCATCAACGAAGCCTTCTCCCCGCCCGCCACCCGAACCGGGAATAGATGCCAGCAAGGACGCCATTCGCTCGAACCCCATCCCTCTGGCGCTACCGGACGAACCCGCTCCGATCTCCAATCCCGCAAATAACGGGAGGCAATCTGGCGCCGGCGCTCGGTCCACCCGGCAAGTCGAGGCAGGAATGCGTCACTCAACAGCGCCGCTTGCACCTCGTCAAGCCGGCTGTTCAGGCCAATTTCGGCGTGCTTGTATTTCGCCGTTTGCCCATAATCCCGCAAACACCGAATCCGTTCCGCAAAGGACCGATCGGCCGTCAGCACCGCTCCGGCATCGCCCATCGCTCCCAGATTCTTGGTCGGGTAGAAGCTGGTGACCGCCGCCGCGCCCTGGAGACCGGTCGCGATGCCTCCCGCCTCCGCACCAATGGACTGGGCACAGTCTTCAATGCAGATCAGTTCGAATTCGTCGATAAGCGATCGCAGCCCGCCAGGATCGATAGGAAAACCGTACAAATGCACGGGGACAAAATAGCGGATTCCCGGCATGGCGCGCAGCGCGGCCCTGGCGTCATCCAGATCAATCAGACCGGTCTCGGTCGTGTCGCAAAAAACGGGAATCCCGCCCGCCCGCACAATCGCCAGCGTTGTGGCAAAGGCCGAGAGCGGAGTCGTTAAAACCCGATCTCCGGGACGCATCCCGGCCGCGCGCAAAGCTAGCTCAATCGCGTCGAGCCCGCTCGCTACCCCTACCGCATGCGCCAATCCCCAATTGGCGCCAAGGGCTTGTTCAAACTCCCGTACCCGCGATCCCAGAATGTACCAACCACTCCGCCCTACAGATTCAAAGGCCCGTAGTGCGTCGTCCCGGACGTCTTCCCACTGACGCCCGAAGTCATTCATGAGGATCGGATTGGTTGCCAAGCTCCCATTATCCCGCCACCCGCAACTGCTGTGCGACCCGGTTGAGTACCGGACGCCATGCCCCCGGCTGTGTCTGCCGGAACAGCCGCGCCCCGGAGTACCAAGGCGAATCCTCCCGATCGAGCATCCACCGCCAATCCGGTGCAAATGGCAGCAGCACCCAAACCGGCTTTCCCATCGCCCCCGCCACGTGCGCCACTGATGTATCCACACTAACGACCAGATCCAGGTTTGCGATCAACCCCGCCGTGTCGGCGAAATCGCGGAGCTCCCGTGCCGCATTCCATAACTCCAGTGACGACGGAAGTGGGTGTCCTTTCTGCAAACTGATCCAGTCCACCTCGCCGATCCCGTCCAACTCAGACAGCAATTCGGATGGGATACTCCGGTTTTTGTCGTTTTTATGGTTCGGGTTGCCTGCCCAGCAGATCCCAATGCGACGTCTCCGGCTTTTGGGGCCCAGCCACTTCGCCCATCGTCGACGTTCCCGCTCCGGGGCGTCGAGGTATCCGCCTGGCGAAGGGATAGAAGTAAGTTCTGTATTTGCAGCCGCCGGCGCGCTGAGCATCGGGAGTTGGTAGTCGGTGGCCGGAAGATGTTCCACTCCCGGACCGTTGGCAATATGCCACCGGTGGACTCCCGCTATCCCTTCCAATAGTGGTAAGAGGGCCGGTTGGCATTCCACATGTACCTCCGCACCGGCAGCCGCGAAAAGCCGCGCGTAACGGATGAATTGCAATGTGTCTCCCAGTCCTTGTTCGGCATGTATTAACAACGACTTACCGGCGAGTGATTCCCCGTTCCAAGTGGGTATCGTAAACGGGCGCCGGGGCGTCGCGCCCTTGACGTCAAAGCGCCGCTCGTACCCCTTCCACCCGTCTGCCATCTCACCTCGTAGTAACGAGACGATCCCCAGATTCCACTCCGCCGCCGGTTCCTGCGGGGTGATTGCCAGTGTTTGGCGGTAGCATTCGATAGCGGTTTGGGTCTGGTTACAGGCCAGCCAGGCATTGCCGATATTGGTCCAGGCGGCGGCATGATCTGGTTTTAGTTTCAACACTTTGCGGTAGACGCAGATCGCGGCCTTGGGGTGATTGGACTCCTGCCACGCCGATCCCAGATTGTAGATCGCCGCTTCGTAGGAGGGGTCGTTCCGTATCGCGTCGCGGTAGTGTCCGATTGCCTTTTGGTACTCGCGGCCGAGCTGTTCGAGAACACCAAGATTGTTCGCCGCGCGGGCATGTCCAGGGGCCAGTTCAAGGGTTCGGCGGAATCCGGTGATCGCTTCATCCCGTTTGTTTTCCTGCATATAGGCAACAGCGCGGTGGAAGATCGCTTCCAAGTTGTCCGGGTCCTCGTTGAGCAGGCGGGAGTAGTGTTCGATGGCTTGGTCGCGCTCGCCCGCCAGGGCGAGCGAGTTAGCCACCGCTGCCCGGCAGCGGTGCTCTTCAGGGCTGTTGCAAGTTGTTGATTCTAAGGCCGTAGTCCAGATCTCGGCGGCTTCGGCGTGCCGCTCTTCGAGGGTCAGAAGTGTAGCGAGCGCGACACAGATTTCGTGGTCTGTGGGAGCCTCGACGAGGGCCTGGCGGTAGCACCCGATGGCGCCACGCCGGTCGCCACAGCGCTCGAGGATAATGCCTAAGTTCCTGCAAAGCCAAGGCTTAGGGCCTTCGATGCCGATGGCGACGCGGATCAATTGGATGCCGGTATCCAGGCGGTTGGTGTCGGCGTGTAGCAATCCGAGGTGGTGGAGACATTCCACATCGCCGGGGTTTTGCTCCAGGAGGTGGAGGTAGATCGCTTCGGCTTCCTGGAGGCGACCCTCCAAATGGAGCGCTTTTGCGCGCGAAGAGTGCTCAATTTGTACCAACATCTGCGTATAAAATCGGCGAAAAAACGGCGAAACTGTACGGCTGCTTGGACCAGATTGCTCTGGTAGGGAGAGTCCGAAAAGAAAAACGAGGGCCGCCGGTAAGGGCGGCCCTCGAAGGGAGTAAGTGCGGATTGATCAGAGACTGGAACTACGAATCTGATTAACCGCGGAGAAGAGCGAGTACCTGCTGCGGCGCCGAGTTGGCCTGGGCGAGCGCGGAGATACCAGCCTGGAGTAGGATCTGAGCCTTGGTGAGCGAAGCCGCTTCTTCGGCCAGATCGGCATCGCGGATCCGGGATTCGGAGGCCGCGAGGTTCGTCAATTGCGACTGCGCCAGGTTAACGGCGTAGTTGAACTGGTTCTGACCGCGACCGACAACGGCTTGGGCGTTGCCCAGCGAGCTGACGGCTTCAGCCAGCGCGGTGACGGCGCGATCGGCACCGGCCTGCGTGGTGATGTCGGCGGTGGAGCCGGTACCGACCGTGGCAGCGGTGACGACAGTGCCCTGGCTACCAACACCAGTGCCGGCTTCGTTGGTGCCGATGGCGACCTTGAAGTTCTGCAGGGTGCTGGCGAACTTGATGCCTTCGGCACCGCCCGAAGAGGCTTTGTCCTTGACGGCGACAACCTTTTGCAGGGTCGTGTCGTTGGATTGCTTGAGGGCGGTGTTGATGGCGTCGATGGCTTCGTCGACGGTACCCGCGTTGCGGAGGGTGCTATCGTTGCGAAGCACAACGGCCAGGGAGTGGGCGGCGCCGTCGGCGTCGTTGGCGGTGACCGTAACGGTTTGGTCGTCGCCGCCACCGCGGATGCCGGTGAAGGAGAGCAACCCGGTCTGCTGGGCACCGGCGGAGACAAAGGAGTTCACGGCGGTGTTGCCGGCCTGCGCTTCCGCGACATCAGCGACACCGGTAACGGTGGTGGAGCCAAAGCCGAACACGTTGGTGTTGCCGACCGTGTTGACGCGGAACTTGGTGCCGTTGGTGCTGGCGAGGGTGATGTTGGTACCGTCGTTGGTGGCAACCAGTCCGGCGGCCGCGAGGGTGCTATTGCCGGCGATGGTGGCGTTCAGAGCGGTGGTGGCATCACCGATGGTGGCGCCACCGGGCGTGATGGCGGTCGAAACCGTGGCACCGCCGCCGATGGAGAATTCCAGCGTTTCAGCGACTGCGGTGAAGACACCGCCGGAGCCGGTAACGGTCGAGTAGTCGAACGTGCCCGAGGCGCCGCCGGAGCTACGGAAGCTGCCGAGGCCGAGCAAGTTGCCGATGTCGCCGGAGGACTGGACTTCGAAGCGCTCACCGAGCTTGCTGGTGAACTGCAACTGCGAGCCGGCGGTAGCCGTGGTGGCCGTGATGCCAGCCGCCTGGAGGCTGCTGTTGGCGGCCACGGCGGAGGTGAGGCTGGTGAGGGCCTGGTCGATGGTCGTACCGGCGGCCACAGCCACGGAGATGTCGACGGGGCTGGCGAGTCCGGCGCCCTGGAAGCGAACCGACACGGTGCCCGCGCCGCCGGCGCCGAAGGTGGTGGACGTGGCGGCGGTGTTGGAGCCGCCCGTGACCGTATTGGTCAGGGTGAGGCCGGTGGGGTTCGAACCGGAAGTGACGTTACCGATGAGGGCGTTGGCAAGACGGTCCCCAGCCTGTACCTGGAACGCGGAGGAGGAGGAGGTGAAGCCCAGCGACTTCTTGCCGTCGGAGGCGGTGACGACGACGGCTTTGACGCCCGCGTTCTTGAAGGCGGTAGCCTGGGCGGAGGCGGCGTTGCCGGCGTTTTCGATGGCCGAGTTCAAGCTGCTGACGAGCGTGTCGGTGTCGGTAATCCCCGAGAGGTTGACGGAGACCTTCACGCGCTGATCGTCGGCGAAACCGGAACCACGGAAATAGAAGTCCGAGGAGCCGGCGGTGGCGACGGAGCCGGTGTTGGTCGCGTCGTTGACGATCGCCGAAACGCTGGTGCTGGCCGAACCGGTGCCGATGTCGATGGAGGTGACACCCTGCGCCTGGACACCCTGGAGTCCAAGGCTCTTGGAGTCCACGGTGGAGTTGGACAGGTTAACACCGACCGAGCCGTTTACCGTGGAGTTGATACCACCGGAAGCGCGGCCGCCGCCGATGAAGACCGAAAGCGACTTGGCAAACGTACCGCCGGAGTTCAAGCCGATCGCCTGCGCCTGGCGATCAATTTCCGTGACCACGCTCTGAAATTCGCTGTTCAGCACCGTACGGCTGCCGGAGAAGGTGCCAGAGGCAGACTGCGTGGCCAGGGTACGAGCCCGATCCAGCAGTTTGCTGATGTTGTTGATGCCGCCGTCGATCGTCTGCAGGGTGCTCAAGCCATCGTTGGCGTTACGGATACCTTGGGAAAGGACCGCCTGATCACTGCGGAACGTGTTGGCGATAGAAAGACCGGCGGCGTCGTCACCGCTGGCGAGGATGCGCAGACCGGACGTTACCCGTCCAATCGTCTTGCCCTGCGATTCGGAAGTCTGGCGCAAGTATTCGCGCGATTCCAGCGAGGCAACGTTCGTGTTAATGCGAAATGACATGTTTCTCTCCTTGAAACTTTAGTCCCGTACTTTATGTCCGGATCCAATCAGTACGCCGCCTTGAAATCCTTTTCGCGGCCAATGGCGTTTGATTGGTCGTTCAAAAGGCATATCGGTGCTGGGGGGAGAGACGAGAGGGATAGGGTAAGAAAAGACTGGGGATAGGGGAAGAGAGATCCGTCCTCCCCTTAGGGGATATCTCTAAATTTTGGAGGGGTAGTAGCGGAGGGGCGAGGGCAAACGCAGAGAGGGCCACCGGACGGTTAGTCCGGTGGCCCTCGGTTGTGGGGAAAGGAGTTAGGGGGTTACTGGCGGAGCAGGGAAAGGACCTGCTGGGGAGCCGAGTTGGCCTGGGAGAGAGCGGAGATACCGGCCTGGAGCAGGATCTGCGCTTTGGTCAGGTTGGCGGCTTCTTCGGCGAGATCGGCGTCGCGGATCCGGGATTCGGCGGCGGCGATGTTGGTCAACTGGCTGGAGGCGAGGTTGACGGCGAAGGAGAACTGGTTCTGACCGCGACCGACGACGGCTTGGGCGTCGCCGGGTTTGGTGACGGCGTCGGCGAGGGCGGTGACGGCAAGTTCAGCGCCGGCCTGGGAACTGATGTCGGCAGTGGACCCGGAGCCGACGGCGGTGGAGTTGACCACGGTGCCTTGGTTACCGAGACCCGCGCCGGAGGCGGTGGTGCCGACGGAGACCTTGAATTCTTTGAGGGTGGAGATGAAACGGATGCCTTCGGCGCCGGACGGGGAGGCCTTGTCCTTGACGGCGACGAGGGCTTCGAGCGTGGGGTCGTTGGACTGTTTCAGAACGGTATTGATGGCGTTGATGGCTTCATCGACAGTGCCGGCATTGCGGAGGCCGGAGTCGTTGCGGAGAACGACGGTGGTGGAGTGGCCGACGCCTGCGGCATCGTTGGCGGAGATGGTGATGGTCTGATCGTCGCCGCCACTGCGGACACCGGTGAAGGGGATGATGGAAGACTGCTGGACGCCGCCGGAGTTGAACGCGTTGACGTCGGTGTTGCCCGCCTGAATTTCAGCGGTATCGGCGAGGCCGGTGGCGGTGGCGGCATTAAAGCCGAACACGTTTGTCGCGCCAACGGTGTTGACCCGGAACTTACTGCCATTGGAACTGGTGACGGTAATGTTGGTGCCGTCGTTGGTGGCGACGAGACCGGCGGCCGAGAGGGTGGCGTTGGCGGCGAATTGCGCGTTGAGGGCGATGGTGGCATCCCCGATGGTGGCCGTGGCGGGGGTAATCGTGGCTGAGACCGCGGCACCGCCTCCGATGGAGAACTCAAGCGTTTCGGCGGTGGCGGCGAAGGTGCCGCCGGATCCGGTCAGAGTGGAGTAGTCGAAGGTGCCCGAGGCTCCGCCCGAGCTGCGGTAGCTGCCGAGACCGAGCAGGCCGTTGAGGTCGCCGGAAGCCTGGACCTCAAACCGTTCTCCGCGGGCGCTGGTGAAGACGAGGGGGGAGCCGGCGGCGGCGGTGGTGACGGTGATGCCGGCGGCCTGGAGGCTGCCATTGGCGGTGACTTGGGAGGTCAGGCTGGCCAAGGCCTGATCGACGGTGGTGCCGGCGCCGACGGTGAGGCTGATGTCGATGGGGCTGGCGAGGCCGGCGCCCTGAAAACGAACCTGCACCGTGCCCGCGCCGGAGGCGCCGAACGTCGTGGCGGTAGCGGCTGTGTTGGAGCCCCCGGTGACGGTGTTGGTCAGGGTCTTTCCGGTGGGATTTGAGGCGGAGGTGACATTGCCAAGGAGGGCGTTGGACAGCTGGTCCCCTGCTTCCACTTGGAACGCCGTGGAGCTGGAACTGAAGGCGATGGACTTTTTGCCATCGGCCGCGGTGACGACGGACGCGCCGATGTTGGCGTTCTGGAAGGCGGTGGCTTCCGGGCTGACGACGGTGCCGGCGGATGCGATGGCGTGGTTGACCGCGGTCACAAGGTTGTCCACGTTGGTGACGCCGGAGAGGTTGACGGCAACCTTGATCCGTTTGGAATCGCCAAAGCCGGGGCCGCGGAAATAGAAATCGGTGAAGCCGGCGGCGGCGAGGGAGCCGGAATTGGTGGGGTCATTCACGATGGCCGAGACGCTGGTGGCGGCAGAGCCGGTACCGATGTCGGTGGCGGGAATGCCCTGTGCCTGTGCGCCTTTTAGGCCCAGGCTCTTGGCGTCGACGGTGGAGTTGGAGAGGTCTACCTGGGAGGCACCGTTCTGGATGGCGGTGATGCCACCGGACGATTTACCGCCGCCGATGAAGACCGAGAGCGCTTTGGCGAACTCGCCGCCGGCGTTGAGGCCGATTGCCTGTGCCTGACGGTCAATTTCGTTGATGACGCTGCCGAACTCCGAATTCAGCACGGCGCGACTGCCGATGAATGTTCCCGAGGCCGACTGCGTGGCCAGGGTTCGGGCGCGATCGAGCAACTTACTGATGTTGTTGATGCCACCGTCGATCGTCTGGAGGGTGCTGAGGCCGTCGTTGGCGTTCCGGATGCCCTGCTGCAACACAGCCTGATCACTGCGGAAGCTATTGGCGATCGACAAACCGGCGGCGTCGTCGCCGCTGGACAGGATGCGGAGGCCCGACGTCACCCGGCCAATCGTCTTCGATTGGCTTTCACTCGTATTCCTCAAGTATTCCTGGGACTGCAGGGAGGCGATGTTCGTATTAATGCGGAAGGACATGAATTCACTCCTTAAAGACACGGGTCCGCTTGAGCGTGGGGGTCAAGCCCCCGGCGCCGTAGCTTGCCGATTGGATGGTGGGTGGATCTGGCGAGCGCCTCTTGAAGGAGTAGCCTCGGCCTCAAGAAGGCATATCGGTGATAGGTGAGCGGGTGTTAGGGGATATCAGACTTTATTTCGTCGGGGGATACTACTGCGGCTGGTTCGGGGGTAGATTCCCGGAGTTGCTCAACGAGAAGGTTTAGGGTTTCCGGATTGGCGGCCTGGGAAGAGGCAGTCCGGTTGACATCGCGGGTGACGCGAATTTCCGAGCGGAGAACGGTGACATCTTTGGGTGCCGAGATACCGAGTTTGACCTGGGTAGGGGACGTTTCGAGAATTTCAATCTCGATGTCCTCGCCGATGACAATCGACTCACCGCGACGCCTGCGAATTATGAGCACTAGACCTCCGCGAGACGGTCAGTCCGGTCCTTCACAACGGGGGAAGAGGCCTGAACATTTTGATCCGTGGGATTGGGCTGGACCGGGGTCATTGCCGAGTAACGGCAATCGTCCCGGACTGCTTGCACACCTTTGCGTGTTTCCCGCGAGAGTACCACGGGACCGAGTAGGTTTGCCGTAGGTGAGCCCTCAGCGGGCAGACAGACGATAGCGAGACAAGCGAGACTTTGGTCCAGCAACGCAGCTTCGGGCGACTCGAGGCCGAGAAGAGTACGCTCCTCCGGGCCGACTTCCAACTGATAGCCGGGATCAACCGAGCGGGCAGGTAGAGTGATGAAACAGAGGTCTTCTTTGGCAATGCTCTGCAGGAATACAACCGGCCGGAGGGCCGGCCGTTCGATACAGAGAAAGCGATGTTCCGCTTCAAACCCGGGTAGGCCGCTAGGAAATTCGAAGATATCTTCGTCTCCGAATTCTATGATTCCGAACTGTTTGGTGCTGATGGATGGCATAGATCCTTGTTGTCTCCCGGGTCATAGGCCAACCCGGTGATTTCCTTGCTGCTGATCTATCGGACAGTCTAAGCTACGACTTCATAGTTGGCGGAATAATCTGAGGAGGGCAGGTTATCCCGGTAGCGGGCATTCGATTGGTATATCGGTATGGGCGCGGTGGGCGGCGCGGCGGTAGTTGGCCCATTCGATATCGCGACGGGCGTTATCCCATCGGAACTCATCGCTCAAAGCATCGAGTGCTTCGCGGGCAACGGAGGCGCCGAGGTCGGGGGAGAAGGCGTATTCGGTGCGGCGGAGGAGGAAGTCGTCGAGGTGGCGACAGAATTCCTGACGGGCGGCAAAGCGGGCTTGAGCTCCGATGGTGCCATGGGTGGCTGCGAGTGTCTCGACTTCTGTGGCGCGGCTGCCGTAGAGGGCGCCGAATTGGGTGTTAGGCGCGGGGCCGCCGCCGGGGAGGAGATCGGTGGCGGTGCGGCAGGGGGCGGTGATGCCGAGGCGCGAGGCGGCTGCGTTGGCGGCTTCTTCGGCGATAGCGCGATAGCCGGTGATTTTGCCGCCGAGGACGGAGAACATGTTGGGGAGCGTCTCCTCGATTTTGTGCATACGGGAGACGCTGGACTCCGAGCCATCCTGGCGGACGAGGGCGCGGACGCCGGCGTTGGTGGAGTAGATCGGAAGTTTGCGGATGTTGGGGAAGAAGGGCTCGACGGACTTGAGGAGATACTCGATGTCGTCGGCTTCGGCACGGACTTGGGCGGGGTCGTCGGGGAAGTCGGTGTCGGTGGTACCGATCCAGGTTTTTCCGAGGAGGGGGATGACGAAGAAGAGGCGGCCGTCGAGGGGAGAGAAGAGGACGTTGGCCTTTTGGACCATGGGGGCGCAGGTGAGGTGGATGCCCTTGGTGGTACGGATGCGACGGCTGGGGGCGGTGCCGAGGAGCTGTTGGACGCGGTCAAACCAGGCGCCGGTGGCGTTGATGAAGACCTTGGCGTGGAGGGTGGATTCTTCGCCGGTGGCGAGGTCGCGGATTTGGAGGGATTCGATCTTACCGTTGGCTTTATTGGCGGCGATGACTTCGGTGTAGTTCTTGACGACAGCGCCGTGGCGGGTGGCGTCGATCAAATTCTCCAGGCAGAGACGTTCGGGGAGGCGGACCTGGGCGTCGTAATAAGAGCCTGCGCCGTTGAGGTTTCGGGTGGTGAGGGCGGGTTCGTCGGCGGTGGTTTCGGCGTTGTCGAGGAAGCGGTGGCCGGGGAGGGAGCGGTCGTAGCTGAGGGCGTCGTAGAGCATGAGGCCGATGCGCATTTTGGTGCGGAACCAGGCGGATTGGCCGACGAAGGGGATACGGAATTCGAGGGGTTTGATGAGATGAGGGGCGATGCGGAGGAGGATTTCGCGCTCGCGAAGGTCCATGCGGACGAGGGCGAAATCGAGCATTTCAAGGTAGCGGAGGCCGCCGTGGATGAGGCGGGTGGAGCCGCTGGTGGTGCCGCCGCCAAAGTCGCCTTTTTCGACGAGGGCAACGCGGGCGCCGCGGAGGGCGAGATCGCGGGCGATGCCAGCGCCGATGATTCCGCCGCCGATGATGGCAACGTCGAAGGGGCCTGGGGCGGGAGTGGGCATGGGCTACTTTCGATTATCGCAGGCGAGGGGAGGGGCCGGAATAATCGGAAATTGCAGGTTTTTCTGGTAGCCAGGCACCAGGGGGAATCCTAGGGCGTGACGGCCTGGTAGACTTCGCGCTTGGAGAGGCCGCGCTGGCGGGCGATGTGTTTAATGGCTTCCATGCGCTCCATCCCATTGGCGATCGCTTCGGCGACGGCTTCGGGGAGGGGGCGATCATCCTTCACCGTGGCTTCGCCGCGACCGATGAGGAGAACCATCTCGCCACGGGTATTGGCGGTTTTCAGTTGCTCCTTCACGGTCTTGGCGGTGCCGCGGAGGAACTCTTCGTGCATTTTGGTGAGCTCGCGGGCGAGGACGACGGGACGGTCGCCGAGGGTGAAGTCGACGTCGTCGAGCGCATCAAGGATGCGGTGCGGTGCTTCGTAGAAGACGAGCGTGGCGGGGGACTCGGCCCAGGATTCGAGGGTCTTGCGGCGCTGGCCCTGTTTGGGCGGGAGGAAGCCGCCGAAGATGAACGCATCGGTGGGAAGGCCGGAGGCGCAGAGCGCGGTTAGCAAAGCCGAGGGGCCGGGGATGGGGATGACGGGGATGCCTTCTTCGGCGGCGGCGGCGGCGAGGCGGTAGCCAGGGTCGGAGATGAGCGGGGTGCCGGCATCGCTGATGAGGGCGATGCGCTCGCCGTTGCGGAGACGGTCGAGGAGTTCTTCGCCGCGTTCGCGTTCGTTGTGATCGTGATAGGAGATGAGGGGCTTGTCTATGTTGTAATGATCGAGGAGTTTGCGGCTGTGACGGGTGTCTTCACAGGCGATGCGATCGACCTCGTCTTTCAGAATGCGGAGGGCTCGGACGGTGATGTCTTCAAGATTCCCGATAGGGGTGGCGACGAGATAGAGTGCGGCTGGCAATATTCGTAACTATACTTGAATAGGTAATCGCCATTGGAAGGAGATTCCAGGATTGACTCCTGAAACAGGTACGAGCGCTGCTCCGTTGTACGTCTGGAAGCCCGCGGGGAAGCCCATCTCCGTGCAGATGCAATTCGACGTAATTGACCGAGTCCTTCTGGAAGTGATGCGTGGCTTCGGCGCAGTGCCGAAGCGTGGCGCGGAGGTTGGCGGTATTCTTCTTGGCACCGTGGAGGTGCAAGGGGATCACACGGTGGTGAAGGTCGAGGATTTTGAAATCATCGATTGCGACCACGCGTCGGGACCTTCGTTTATTCTCTCTGACGATGACCGGGCCGGATTTGAAGAGTCGATGCAGCGGTGGCAGCAGGGCGCGGACCGGCGGATTTACGCGGTGGGGTTTTACCGCGGGCACACTCGCGAGGGCGTTTGTCTGGCGGCGGAGGACCTTTCCGTTCTGGATGAGATGTTCCCGGAGCCTTCGGCGATCGCGTTGATCGTGAAGCCGTATGCGACCAAGGTCAGCATGGCGGGGATTTTCTTCCGTGAGGACGGGCAGTTTAAGGCCGACGCCTCGCCGTTGGAGTTTCCGTTCCGGCGCAAGGAGTTGGGCGGGGGCGTGTCGGCGACGGAGCGATTGGCTGCTGCGGCGCGATTTGGGCAGCAGCGAACGGGGGAAGATCCGCGGCTGTCGTACCGGCAGAATTCGTTTGAGCAGGCCGCGCCGATGGAGGTGTCCGACATGGCGCCGAGTCCGGTAGCGACGCAAGCACCGTTGTTTCCCCCGGGCCCTGCTTTTGACAGCGGGGAGGGTGAGGTGAGTGCACCGAAGAACAAGGGCGTGCGCGGGGGCTGGGTGTGGATTCCGCTCTCGTTCATCTTCATGTTGCTGGGCGTGGTGGTGGGATTCCAAATCGCACTGAGCATGCGGCCGAAGCAGCCGGTGAATCCGTGGATGGAAGCGTGGGATATGACGCTGGCGGTGAAGAAGACGGGCGAGGAGTTGACGGTGACCTGGGATCCGTTGGCGCCGGCGGTTCGCAATGCCAATCGCGGCGCGTTGATTATTCAGTCCCGCACGGAGACGCAGACGATTGATCTGAAGGGAGCGCAACTGCAGGGCGGGAGCGTGATTTACAAGGGCGTTCCGGAGCGGGTGATCTTCCGGTTGGAAGTGTATCCGCGGGAGCGCGTGGTGGTTTCCGAGATCGCGGAGTTTAAGCGGGATTAGAGCGGTTGCGGGCCAATCTGGCGTTTGGGGACACACGGCCTACGCCCGTGCGGCGTGCCGCTGCGGGAATAGGGCCTGCGCCTCAAGCCTCGAAGCGGCGGAACACCAAGACGGCATTCAGACCACCAAAGGCGAAGGAGTTCGACACGGCGGCTTCGTGAGGCCAGGGCGCGTGATCCAGGCTGAGCGGGATGTCGCAGTCGGGATCCGGCGTTTGGAAATTCGCCGTGGGGATGACGCACTGCTCCTGCAACCCGCGGATGGTGGCGACGGCTTCCAGGGCGCCTGACGCGCCGAGGGCGTGGCCGTGGATGGCTTTGGTGGCGACGACTTTCATCGATGCCACGGTGGCGGCGAAGACATCGCGTATGGCGGCCGATTCGGTGACGTCGTTCGCGGCGGTACCGGTGCCATGGGCGTTGACGACGCCGATCTGATCGGGGCTTAGTTGCGCGTCGGCAAGCGCCAGACGAATGGCGCGGGCAGCGCCGGCGGCGGAGGGTTGGGTGATGTGATGGGCGTCGGCGCCCATGCCGAAGCCAGCGATTTCGGCCAGAATTTGCGCGCCGCGAGACTGGGCGTGTTCGAGAGTTTCCAACACCAGCATGCCCGCGCCTTCGCCGAGGACCATGCCGCCGCGCCCTTTGGAAAAGGGCCGGCAGGTGTCGGGACTGACGACGCGCAGCGCTTCCCAGGCCTTGAGCGAACCGTAGGTGAAGGGCGCTTCGCTGCCGCCGGTGAGGGCAACGTCAGCCATGCCGTTGCGCACCAGCCAGAAGGCGTGGCCGATGGCGTGATTGGCCGAACTGCAGGCGGTGGAGACGGTCCAGGCGGGGCCTTGCCAGCCGAGTTCGAGCGTGAGCGCACTGGCGCCGGCGTTGGCCATGAGGCGCGGGATCGTCATGGGATGGACGCGGGGCTGGTTGTCTTTATAGAGCGAACTGAAGCCGGCGTCCTCACTGGTTTTGCCGCCGTAGCAGGAGCCGGTGACGATGGCGGCGCGGGTCTTTTCTTCGGACGTGAGCTCGAGTTGGGATTGGGCGAGAGCTTCGCGGGCGGCGACGATGGCCATGGTGGCGAAGCGGTCGAGCGGGATGAGTTGTTTGTCGTCGAAGTGATCGACCGGGTTGAACTGTTTGGCCTGCGCACCGTTCTGGAAACGAATGCCGCTCATGTCGAAGCCGGTGATCTGGCCGATGCCGCTTTCGCCGGCCTGGCAGGCGCTCCAGAACGCTTCGGCGTTGTTGCCGAGGGCGGAGATGGCGCCGAGGCCGGTGATGACGACGCGACGGGTCATGCGGCTGGTTTTTCGTTCACTAGTTTTTGCACGCCTTCGGCGAGTTGGCGGACGTCGCGGACGAGGCGGGCGGATTCGTCGGGGATGTTGATGTTGAACTCGTTTTCGAGCGCGAACAGGATGTTGATGCCATCGAGGGAGTCGATGCCGAGCTGTTCAAAGGTCGCGTCGGGGGTGACTTTGTCCGCGGGGAGTTTTTGCGTCTCGGCGAGGGTACGCATGACGCGGTCGAGAACATCGGGGGAAACGGACTCGCTCATCGTTCCAGCATCGCAGAGACGGAGGTGATCGACAAATGCTTTGCTTGGAGGAGGGGGAGGAGTTGGCGGACGGCGTCGAGGGTATTGTCGATATTTGGGCGTTCGGAGAGGACGCGGCCGTCGTGGAGGCAGAGGATGGCGCCGTCGGCGGCGGCGGCGTTCAGGCGCCCGACGATGGCCCGGGCAGGGAGTTTCCAATCGATGCCGATGGCGGTCCACATCACGCCGGTGAGGCCGAACTCCTTCTGCACGGCGCCGAGGCCGAACCAGCGGACGCCGAAGGGAGCGCGGAAGAGGGTTGGCTTCGAACCGGTAATTTGCTGGATGATTTCCTGCGTGCGGCCGATTTCGTCGCGCATCTTGGCGGGGCTTGCGAAATCCAGGCGCGGGTGGGACCAGGTGTGGTTGCCGATTTCGTGGCCGTCGTTTGCGATGGCTTTCAGAATTTCGGGGAGGCGGGCGGCGTTGTGGCCGCAGACGAAAAATGTGGCCTTGGCGTTGTGCTGCTTCAGGATTTCCAGGAGCGCGGGCGTGGATTCGCTGGGGCCGTCGTCAAAGGTGAGTGCGATCCGCTGCCGGCCTTTGGGCCCGCGCCAGATGGACGGCGCGAGGACGCTGGCGCTGCGGCCGCGGACGGCCCAGGCGAGAAATCCGGCGGCGGCGGCCCCGGCGATGGCTCCGAACAGCACGGGCGTCAGGCCTTCGGTTCGTCGGCCCAGGCGATGCTGTGGTCGCTGCTGACGGAGTGGGTTTCCGGCGGGGAGATGAGCGTGAAGTACGACCAGGGGCCGGGTTGCCAGGGGTATTTTTCGATGACCGATTCATCGACTTCGACGCCGAGGCCGGGGGCGCGCGGGACGACGAGATCGCCGTTCTCAATGACGAGCGGGGATTTCAGGATCTCCGACGCCAGCGGCCACTCGTACATGAACTTGTTGCCGGGCGTGGTGTAGCAGGGGGCTTCGAGCCATTCGACAACGTTTTCAGGCCAGCCGATGCCGGCGTGTGCGGCGGCGATCAGTTCCAGGTCCGTGCCCCAGGAGTGGAAGGCAAAGCGGAGGCCCTCCTGCTGAATTTCGCGGAAGAGGCGGCGGCCCATGGCGTAGCCGCCCTGGCAGACGACGTCCATTTGGACATAATCCGTGCAGCCGGTGTAGATGAGGTCGAGGAAGCCTTCCTCGGTGTGCTCGTGCTCGCCGGTGGCGACGGGGACGTGGCCGAGGGCGCGGAGTTCGCGGTAGGCGGCGTGGTCGGCCGGGGGGAGGGGTTCTTCGAGCCAGGTGATGTCGTATTCACCCATGGCGCGGGCGAGCGAGTGGATCGTCGCCGAGGAGTAGCTGCGGTCGCCCATGCGCCACCAGGAGTGGGCGTCGACCATGATGCCGAAGTCGGGTCCGGTGGTGGCGCGCATCTGGCGGACGGCTTCGAGATCGAGATCGGGGCCGGCGGCGGGGCGCATCTTGTAGGCGGTGTAGCCGAGTTGTTTACAGAGCGCGGCTTCGCGGGCGTATTCTTCCGGGGACTGGTACATGCCGGCGCTGCCGTAAAGAGCGATGCGATCGCGGACGCGGCCGCCGAGGAGTTCGGAGACGGGGGCGCCATTGAACTTGCCGAGGAGGTCGTACAGGGCGACTTCGACGGTGCCGTAGACGTGGCTGGTTTTGCGATGTTCGCCGGGGCCGGATTGGAAAAGCACGCGGAGGGCGTCGGCATCGCGGAGCACGCGGCCTTCGAGCCAAGGGGCGATGGTCTCGCGGATGATGCGTTCGGCGGCCTCGCTGCCTTCACCGGGGCCGTAGCCGACCAGGCCGTTGTCGGCTTCGACGCGGATCAGCATTGCGTCGCGTTTGACGACCTGCCGATGGCCGCCGAAATAGGCGAGTTCAACGGGCTTCGGGAAGACGTATGAAAGCAAAAAGCAGCGAACGGATCGAATCTGCATGAAGTTCCAGCATACCCGCAAAAAAAAGCCGGATGCCACGCGGGCAGCCGGCTGTAATTTAGAACTGTAAATTCCTCGGAGGCCAGAATCTACAGTTCCGGAGGAGATTCTGATTTTATATCAGTAGGCCGCCGTGGCCCAAACTGGCGATTTCCCAGCCGCTCATGCGGTAGCGGGCTAGTAGCGGCGGCAGGATAATGTCGAGCACGTTTTTCTTGGCGGAGCGGTAGCAGCCGGGAGCAGAGATGATCGGAATTTCGTCCTTATATCCGAGCATCATGAGGCTGCCGGGTTCCACCGGAGCGAGGAAGCGTTCGATGTGGGTGCCCAGGCGAAGCATGGCGCGGCCGACGACGTCTTCCGGGCCTTGCGGGGCGGTGGTGGAGGCGATGACGATGACCGCGGGTTTCGCGCGCAGCAGATGTTGCAGCGCGCGGCAGATGGCATTTTCGTCTTCGAGCGAGCTGAGAACGTAGTTCTGCTGGACGCCCATGGCTTCCAGGCGCTGGCGCATGATGTTTTCGAAGAGCTGGCGGGCGCGGTCGCCCTGCACCGGATCGGTATAGAGAACGGCGACTTGGGGATCCTGGACGGGGCGGGCTTGGAGAATGGGACCGCGCTCGGTGAGAATATTGCGGACGGCCTCGACTTCGGCGGCCGACACGGCAAACGGGGTGCTCTTAATGGTGGCAACGCGCTGGCCGGCGGGGACAAAGGAGAAATTGGCGCCGGTGGCGATGACGACACTGGCCGTGCAGTTGATCTGCTTCAGCAGTTCGTCGTCGACCAATAGGCAACAGTCTTCGGTGGCGAATAGATTCGCGCGGCCACCGGCGGCGGGGCGCAACTCCAGGGAGCCGCAGCCGAGCCGGGTGGCAATCTCGAGAACCGCTTCGTCCTCACCGACCTCACCGTCTTCGAGCTGGGTGACCCATACTTCCTGCATCCCCTCAGTTTCCAGGATGCGGACATCTTCATCGTTGAGGATATGACCTTTGGCGAGGAGTTTTTTCCCGCCGGGCCGGAAAATGGTGCAGCAGAGGATTCTGCCGGTCGAGGCCTTCACATCTACGGTCTGCGCGCGCATTTGTGTTCTCCAGGTACACCAGTAATGTTCAGGATTATTCCGTAAATATTTACTGGTTTGCGTTGATTATACAAATTGGTCGCTGGAACGGAGAAAAATTCTCTTCTTTCTTCCACACTATTTTGAGGGTAGTGGGGGAGGCGGAATTGAGAATCGCGGAGCACCTCAATTTTGTGGGTCATGGTACTGGACTGGCTAGTGTCAATTGAATCAATTAGATACGGTGCAGTACTAGGATAAACTAATACCCCTAAATAGGGGACCCTATACCCTCATATGGGGAGGTACTAGCTAAGGGTTTTCCTCATGGCGATTTCGTCGCATGCCTGGAATTTTGGGCATCGCAGACAGTCCTTCCACGCCTTGAGTGGGAGTTCTCCCCGCTCTACGGTTTCATAGCCTAATTTTCGAAAAAATCCTTCTACATATGTAAACGCAAAAAGACTAATTAGGCCGAATTCGCGCGCGTCCCTTTCCAGGGCCTCGACCATCTTGCGGCCGAGGCCGTGTGTCTGCCAGCCTGGATCCACCGCCAAAGAGCGAATTTCTGCAGCCGTTGGGGAGTAGATGTGCAGAGCGCAGCAGGCGACGATTTGCCCGCCGCCTTCAATTACGACAAAATCGCGAATATTTTCCGCGAGTTCAAATTCCGTGCGCGGCAACATAATGCCTTTGGCGGCAAACGCGTTAATTAAAGCCAGAAGTTTGGGAATATCGCGGAGAATTGCGGGACGGACGGGGAGCGGCCCTTCGGAAAAGGTGGTCGGGGTCGACACCTGCGGAATTTGCAGCGAAACGAGGGTGCTCATGGCCGTCGGTCCTTTCTGGATTTACCTGCGAGATTAGCTGCGAACGAATCGCGTGCCCACGGCTTCTCCGCCAAGCAGACGCGCGACGATATCGGGCGCGGCGCCGGGGGCGATGACCACTTCGCCAACGCCGCCCAGAAGCGCATCGGCGGCGGCGTTGAGCTTGGCCTGCATGCCGCCGGTGGCAATGCCATCGGCAATCAGCAGACGGCTCTGTTCGAGCGAGAGGGTGGGGATGACCTGGCCGCTTCCGTCCTTGACGCCATCGACGTCGGTGAGGAACAGGAGGCGATCGGCCTGGAAGCCGGAGGCGCAGGAGACGGCCATCTGGTCGGCGTTGACGTTGTAGATCTGGCCGTTGCGGTCGCCGGCGACGCAGGCGACGATGGGTAGGAATCCACCGCCGATGAGGGTATGGAGGAGAGCCGGATTCGAGCGGACGGGTTTGCCGACGAAGCCCAAGTCGGGGCGCAGCTGTTCGGCCTCGGCCAGGCACGCGTCGATGCCGGTGATGCCGACGGCTGGCGCGCCGGCGGCGATCAGGGAGGCGACCAGTTGATGGTTCACGCTGCCGGCGAACACCTTCAGCACGGCGTCGAGCACGTCTTCATTGGTGACGCGAAGTCCCTCGACGAATTTGGATTCGACGTTGCGCTCGGCCAGGAAGCGCGTCATCTGCTTGCCGCCGCCGTGGACGATGACCGTTTGCGGATTGATCTTCTGCGCGGCGGCCAGCTGCGTGGCGATGGCCTGGCGCGTCGCGTCGCCATCGAGCAACGTCCCGCCCAGTTTGATGAGAATTTTCA
>CANIFK010000004.1 GCA_947466555.1 Acidobacteriota bacterium
CGCGAACCGAATACCATGGCGATCTCCGGCCGCGCGGCCAGAATCGCCGACAGCTGTTCGATGGCCTCCAGCGGCGTCGCCAGATCGGCATCCCAGAACCCGGCATACAGACACCCGGGCCGCTCCAACGCCTTCAACATCCCGGCCCGCACGGCCTCGGCCTTGCCGCCGTTCTGCGGCATGTCGAGAACCTCAATCCGGTCCGGCTGGCTTTGGCTCGCCCGCCGCAGCACTGCGAGCGTTCCATCCTTACTGCCATCGTTGACCAGCAGGAAGTGGATCCCGGGCGTCGCGGCCGCGAAGGCGGTGAATAGGTCGTAGGGAAACCGCCGCTCCTCGTTGTAGCAGGGAACGACGATTGTGCAGGGCGGGTTCATGAGCAAAGCCACATTCTTTCTATTGTGATGCAGGGATCAAGAGAAGCAGGACTACAGTAGACAGGTGCCACATGACTACTGTGGTCACGTTACCAGAAACTCCGTGCCGGACGGAACGCGATCGACCCGGCCCAGAGCGTCGCGGCCATCAAAACGACGAACGTCCGCACGGGCGCCGTCAGCCGGGAATCCACCAGCGCCAAAGAGTAGAACAGCACCTGCCCGCCGGCAAACAAGACGTTCCATGGGCTTGGCAGGAAGAACGATGCCCCCAGCGCGGCCAGCAATGCCCAGGGCAACAGCAGCCGGGAGAACTTGTGGGAGAGGAAGTGCCACAGCATCCGGTTGCTCGGGCCGAACAGCGCCGGGTAGCAGGCGAATACCTGGTAGTTGCCGGCCAGCGTCCGCACCTTGCGGCGAAACTCCTGGTTCAACGCAGCAGGGTTGTCGTAGGCGCGGGCGGCCGGATCCAGGATCACCCGGTAGCCGGCGAAGAAGGCGGCCAGCGGCTGGTGCACGTCGTCGAGCAGTGTATAGGGCGGCAGTGGCCGGCAGAGTTCGCGGCGTTGCGCATACACCGCGCCGGTGGCGCCGATGACGCTATCGACGGCCGATTGCCAGATCCGTAACTGCTTCTCGTACCGCCAATAGAGGCTCGTCTGTTCCTTCTCGGCCGTCTCGCCGGAGGAGATGATCAGCTCGCCCGAAGCCACACCCACCGACGGATCGCCAAAACAGGCCACCAGTTCACGCAGACAGTTCCGATCGAGCGGCTGCCGCAAATCGGTAAAGAAGATAATCTCCCCGGTGGCCCGCGCAAGTCCCGCGTTCAGCGCCTCACTCTTGCCCACGGCGGGCAGTTCCACCACGTGCAGCCGCATGCCGGCCTGCGCGGCCGCATCCTGACGGGCAGTAGCAACGGCGCACGTCCCATCGGTCGACCCATCACTCAACACGAAAATCTCCACAAGCCCCGGCGGATAGTCGAGTGCGAACAGCGAATCCAACTTCCGCCCAATCCCGCTTTCCCCATTCCGCACGGCCAGCAGCACGCTGACCGTCCGCGGCGAAAACGACTTCCGCACAGTGCGCCCAGCCCGCCGCGCCGCCGCGCGCAGCAGCAGCGGATAACCGAACAGCACATAGAGCACGAAGAGGATGCAGCCGGCGAAGACCAGAATGGCGGGGCAGGGCATTAGCACGTCCTCCGCGAGCGCAGGCGGCAGCCGCGCCAACGATCAGTACCAACGAAAGCCCCCGCCCAGCCCCCCATCAATACGTTCTCCACAACCGGCGCGTCCATCCGGCCACCATGCTGCCCAACGGGTTCGACACGGCCAGCGCCGCGGCGTGCATCGGCATCCGCCAGCAACCCGGCACGGCAAAGCGCCGGCGCAGCGCCGAGGCCTCCCGCCACTGCCCGTACAACCCAAACAGGCACGCGGTTTTAAAGGCCCGAATAGCGAAGAAGGAAGCCAACACCGGGCGCAGCGCCGCCGGGCAATGCGCCTCAATATCCTCCGGATGCTGCAGGAACGGTTCCACCGGCCGCATGCCGCGCAGGTTGCCGCTCAATGCCGCCGCATCGCGCCAGATGTGCACACGCGGCGCCATGGAAAAATAGACCGGCTCCGACAACAACAGCCGCAGCCACATGTGGGCATCTTCGGCATACAGGCACCGCTTTTCGTAGAACCCGCCGTGACGCCGCACGGCGCTCGTCCGGGCCACCGTGCTGCACGGGTGCATGAACGAAACGGCGTAGACCAGCATGATCGGCGGCGTCTCTGCGCCCACGCGGAACGGCCCGTCGGAGAGCCCCCGGCCACGCCAGAGCGGTTCGTTCGAACCGGGCACGGGCATATTGATCACGCTGGTGCTGACGGCGGCCGCATCGGTCGAATCCAGCACACCCACGCCGTTTTCCAGATGCGTCGGTAGCCACTCGTCATCGGCATCAAGGAACGCGCAATAGTCCGCCGTGGCCTCCGCCAAACCGCGATTCCGCGCCGCCCCGGGACCCGCGTTCTCCTGGCGAATCAGTCGGAATCGAGAATCCCCGGCAATGAAGCCGGCGGCGATTTCGGCGCTGTCGTCGCGCGAGCCGTCATCGACCACGATGGCCTCGAAATCCGCCATCGTCTGCGCGGCGATCGAACGCAGTGACCGCAACACATACGGGCCCTTGTTATAGAGCGGAACGATGATGCTGACGCGGGGGGAACTCATTGGCGCAACCGCCGCGCGATGGCCATATAAAACGGCCCGGCGCGCTTGATCAGTTTCTTGCTGTCCCACCAGAACCGGGTCCGCCAGCAGATCCACGATTGCCCGGCGGCGTAGGCGGCGGCATCGCCCGCCGTGTGGCCACGATGAATGGCGTAGCGGCCCAGAATGCGGCACCCGTCCACTTCGTCCACCGTTTCCACCGGCTCGGAATTGTACAGCCAGCGGATGCCGGCCTCGGCCGCCGCGCGGGCCACCTCGGTGGAATAATACCCGCCCGGCACGCTCGCCACCGGCGCCGGCTGGCCCAGAATCTCGGCAAGCGTCTCCGTGCTCCGCTTCCACTCCTCGCGCAGTTCGGCGGGGGAAAGCGTCGCCATACGCGTGGGGTGCGTCACCGAATGGCTGCCAATACAATGCCCGGCCGCGGCCAACTCCCGCAGCCCGGCGGCGTCCAGAAATCCAGCCGTCCCGATGCGGCCCGTGGTGATGAAAAAATAGCCGCGCCAACCCAACGCCTCGAGCGCCGCCGCCGCCGGCCGCGCGCCCACACCGCCATCGTCGAAAGTAATCTGCAACGCCCCGTCCCGCGGCTCGCCGCCCGCTGGCGCCGCGCCGCGCCAGGCGCCGGAGATCGCGCGCAAATGCTGATCAAACTCGGCTTCGTTGAACTTGTAGTACTGGCTCCAGGGCCCGGGAAATCCGCTCGATTCCCAGTCCTCGCCGGCCACCACATCGTGGTACATCAGGGCGCGGGTTCTCATAGGTGAATCGGCCCGTCGCCGTCGCCGCGCATCAGATGCACGCCCGGGCGGTTGGCGTCCCAGGGGTCCAGCAGCTTTGCCAGTTTCGGAGAAAACGCGAGGTAGAAATTCGTCGGCCCGTTGCGCCAGCCACAGCCGCGCAGCGAATCCGCCCAGCCGTGATGCGCGCAGTTGGAAATCAACAGATCCACGCCCCGCCCGGTCAGCCACCGCGTGGCCGCCGCCGCCACGCGAGCCTCCCGGCCCGGCTCGGCCAGCATGTCGATCAGCGTGCCCACGCGCAGATTGCCGAAGTACTTGTCGTCCCGCATCGCCGTATCGAGCATCACGGCCCACCCTATCAGCCGCCCCTGCTCCCGCACTTCCAGGCGCAAAAACCGCTCATCGTCGGCCGGATACAACCGCTCGACAACAGCCGCATCCCGCACCGCCGAAAACGAATACGCCCCGCGCGCGCTGTTCCACAACGTGTTCAATTCGGCCGGTGAAAACCGTTCCGTGAACGCCCCGCCCTCGCCCGCGGGCAGTGCTCCTTGCCGTACGCGGAAGGCCACCGAGGCCATCCCGGTCCACGCCGCCACATCCATCGCCAGCCGCCGCACCGCCGTCGTCCGCACCGCGCGCAACCCGCGCAGCACACGGCCCGGGCGCGCCGCGCGAAACAGAAACTCCACCGGCTCAAACGTCCAGCGCAGCCCCCGCAGCATGCGCGGCAACGGCCGCTCCGGATTCCCCATGCCGAGCGAAAACAGCAGCGGCTCCCGCTGCAACGCATCGCGTAGCAGCAACCCGCCAATGGTGGCGTACTTCTTATCGATGATCCCCTCGGACAGCGGCGCGCGGAAAAATCCCACCGTCCGCTCCTCGCCCGCCAACCAGAACCTCTGCCGCTTCAACGCATAGCCGCCGCGCACCACATCGTCGTCCCAGGCCAGATAAAACTCCTGATACGGCAGCGACCCGGCCCCATCGGGCGGAATCCACAACGCGCGCGATCTCTCCTCCATCCGGAACGCCGGATCGGCGCCGCCGGCCGTCAGCCGGCTGTTGAAGGCCAGCACGGCCGCGACGTCGGCTTCCGTATAGGGGGCGATGCGCAGGGCCATGGCAGTCTACTGGCGGTGCTTAGCGATGACGCCGGCCAGCTCGCCCAGCGAATGCACGCCTTCAATTTCAGACGGATCCAGGCTGACGCCGAACTGCTCTTCGGCCGCCATGACCAGATTCAAGTGGGCCACCGAATCCCAGGCCTCGACATTGTCCGGGCCGCTCGCCGCCGTCAGCGCCGAGGCCGATACGCCCAGCACGTCGGCCGCCAGGCCGCGAATCGAATCCAGTAACTCTTGTGATGCGGACATATAAACCTAATCGTCTCCCATGGCGGTATGCATTACGATCCAATCCGGAATCGCCGGCAGCGCGGCCGATACATCCAGCTCCCACAACATCCCGCCCGCGTCGTCCTGCCGGGCCACTTGGAACCCGTGCTGGGCATAAAACTCTTTGCACGGCGCGTTCTTGCGCGTAGGCAGGAACCAGCCCCGCAGCGTCCGGCAACCGCGCCCGGCCACCTCCGCCGCCAGCCACCCCAACAGCGCCGATTCCACACCCCGGCTGATCACCCGGCAACTCAGCAGAAACGTATCCACTTCCGCCGCGTCCCCGTCAACCGACACCATTGCCAGCCCGACAATCCCGTTGTCCCCATACCGGTCCCGCACCCGGATCACCCGCACAATCCAGTTCCCATCGGCCGCCCGCGCGGCCACCTCCGCCTCCGAATACCGGCGCGTGGTGAGGTTGAACTGATTGGTCTTCTGCGTCAACTGCGCCGCCCGTTCCAACTGCCGCGCCGTCACCGGCAACAGGTCGGCCTGCTGTTCGAGCGAACGCAGAAACTCTTCCACGCTCCCCGTTTCGCTGCGCAGCGCCGTGCGCTCCCGTTCGGCGGCGTAGAGCGAACCCCGCTCGCGGTCCTCTTCGGTAATCGAGAGCCGCTCGAAAAAGGGCTGCGCGGCCACCGTCGCCGCGTACTGCGCGGGATCGGCGGGCAACTCGATCACCCACGCCTCCGGCACGTTATCGCGCACCTGCTGACGTTCCACCGGATTGTCGTCGATAAAGGCCAGCGAATCGACGCCCAGATTCAGCTCCGCCGCAATCGCCCGCAGGCTCTGGCTCTTCTCGTGCCAATGGATCTGCAGCGCGGCGAAGTGCTCCCGGCGCAACAGCATATCGGGGTGGCGCGTGATCGCCTCCAGCGCATCGTCTGGATTATTTTTGCTCGCAATCGCCAACAGAATTCCACGCCGGTACAAATCGAGCAGCACCTGTTGCAGCGCCTGAAAATGCGCGCCCGGCGGGTCGGATGAAAGGCGAATCCCGTCGATACCGTCCTCACCGATCACCCCGCCCCACAGCGTATTGTCCAGATCGGTCACGCAGACCTTCGCCGTCCGCCCGGTCATCGGATGCAGGAACCGCATCCACTCGCGCGCCATCGGGAGCAGGGAAGTGGCGGCCAGCGGCTGCCGGACCGAATGCCATTTCCGCGCGTCGCCCCAGGCGGCGTAGCCATGGCGCGCGGCCAGCGCCTGAGCATCCAAAACATAGACTCCCTGGCGCGCCAGCGCCATCCGGTTCAGCCCGCTATTGAACGCCGCCACCTGCTCCCGCACGCCATCCGGCCGGCGGCTATCGAGCAGCCCTTCGGCCAACCGCTCCGGCGGGCAGGCGTTTGTGACGATGATCCGCGCCTGGCTCCAACGCTGCAGCGCGTCGACGGCGCTTTCCACCGCCGCCAGTGACGAAGTCGCCCCGCCCGGCGTATAGAGATCCGGCAACGCCGTCCGCGGGTCCAGCGCCAGCAGCACAATGCCCGGCTGAAAACGCGCCACCGCCCCGTCGCCGTCGCGCGCCTCCTGCGCCCAGGCGTTGAACTCGCCCAGGTGGAATTGAACCTGAATCCCCTCTTGCCAACACAGCGCTTCCACCAGCGGCAGCAGCGGCTCCACGGTGTAGGAGCGCAGCACGGCCACGCGGGCCTGGACGAGCGCGCGCGGCCAATCGCCGGCCGCCGCCAACCCGGCCAGCTTCCGGTAGCGTGTATTGACGAACCCGGCCGCGGCCGATCCCGGTTCCGTTCTCCAGATTTCGCGTAATCCGTGGATCGCGGCGCCGTACTCGCCCGCTTCGATATGAAGGTCTGTCTGTTCGCGTACTGTCAAGAGACTCTTAGCCTTGAGTTTATCAACCTGTGTTTCTTCAAACCCAGCCTTTGCCGCTATACGACACCAGTTGCAGGGTTTCCATGCCCAATAGCCGGGCGGCTTCCCAGCGCCAGAACCAGGCGCCGTTGGCACGCTTGGCGATATCGGGGCAGGGAAGCGGCTTCACCGCCAGCCCGACGCGCGCAAACGCCGCCCCGGCGCGCCGCATGTGATAGTCGCTCGACAGCAGCACCACCCGGCCCGCATCGGCGCCCAGCAGCTCCCGAATAAACACAGCGTTCTCGCGCGTCGAATCGGCCCGCGGCTCGGTAAGAATGATCTCCGCCGGCACCTTCAGCGCGATCAAGAACGTTCGCATCGCCGCCGCCGCGCCCCGCGCGCCACTCACAACCACGCGCCGGTAGGCGTGCTGTTTCCACGCCCAGGAGGCATAGACACAGCGGAGCAACGTACCCTGGCCGAGCGTCGCCGCCCGCCCGTTTTCTTCTTCCGTCACCAGATCGGCGGCCAGCACAATGAGCGTATCCCCGGCGCCATCGCTCCATTCGCCGCGCAACGCCGCCGTCCACCAATAGACCAGCGGCGAGAACATGACGATCACCACCGCCGCCCCGCAGGCCATCAGCACCCGCCGTATCCAGCCAAACGCCCGCATCAGTTCCCGTCCGTTTTGGGCTTGGCCTCAGCCTGCCGCTTGACCGCCGCGGCAGTCACGTTGGCCAGCTCCAGCGCGCCATCGTCGGTCAGGTGCACGTAATCGGCAAAGTAGCGCGGGCCGGATGGAACAGTCCGCGCCGCATCGGCCACCACCAGGCCGCGCGCGGCCGCCGTCTGGCGCAGACGCTCGTTCAACTGCGCTTCCATGTCCAGGAATCCGTCTTCACGCATCGTCGGGTAGGCCTGCCTCCAGGCCACCAGCATGGGCCGCTCCTCGGGCGTTACCTCTTTGCCGAACCGGTGCGCGTGCGTGACGATGACCACCTGCAGGTTGTGCGAGGCGTAAAAATCCAACAGCTTCTCGAGGTCGGCCGAAAACAGCGCCGCGTTTTGCGGCGGGATCCGATCGACGATCTCGTCCTCCCGTCCGCGCAGGGACCGCTGCGTCTCCCAGGCCCGCATCCGTGCCGACAGCGCCGGCGGCATCACGCGGCGGAACAGCTCCTTGGCCTTGGTCACCATGCGGATCTCCCGTTCCGGCACCGTTCCGGCCTTCAGTACGCCGTAAAAATCGGGATGCACGTAGGCCGAGACGCTCGTGTAGAGCACCACGATATCGGGCTTGGCCGCGGCAATCATCGCCGGCCCCTGGTGCAAATGGGTCCGCAGATTGGCGCCCGGATAGGCCGTGTTAATCACCGTATAGCGCCGCGGGCCGCCGCCTTCGTTCAGCAGCCGCTCCATCTGCCGGGGCCACTCGCCGCCCTCTTTTTCATACAGGCCAAACGTCTCCGACGCGCCCACGCAGGCAATCCGTATCGCGCCCTGTTCCGGCTCCGGCCCCCGGTAACCCAGGCTGTTCAGGTGCCATTTCAGGTACCGCGCGCCCGGAATGCCGCGGAAATCCGCGCCCGGCTTGTCGTAGAGAATGTTCTGGTGATACGCGCCCAGCAGCGGCGCGCCCTGCGTCACCGTGTCCTCCACACGCGCGCACAGCTCCAGCGTCAGCGCGGCGATAAAGAGGCAGGCGAGGATGCGGAGAGTACGAGAGAGCATGAAGGTTTAGAACTGGAAGTAGATAAACGATTGCGGTTGGCCGCCGGCGAAGATGGCGGCGTAGAGCATGGCCGCATAAATGGCGGTCCTGAGTTCGGCCGGGATCCACCGGGCCGACAGCCAGAACAGCTGCCCGCTCCACACCTGGATCACCTGCACCAGCGCCAGCGGCGCCGAATAGAGCAGCACGGTGGTCGCCGTATCGGTGTTGAAACCTTGCCAGGGTGTGGCGAGCGCCGCGGTGAACGACATCACCTGCCCCAGGCTCGACGCCCGGAACAGTAGCCACCCGTACAGCGTGAACTGGAACATCACCAGGATCTGCACGCCGGCGATCGCCTGCCGCATCCAGCCCGGCTTCCCCTCCAGCGTCTTTTCCCACGGCCCGATCCAGGCCCGGTGCACAACCAGCAGCGTGCCGTGATAGATGCCCCACAGAATGAAATTCCACGCCGCCCCGTGCCAGAAGCCGCCGATCACCATGGTCAGGAAGAGGTTGCGATAGGTGGCGAACGCGCCGCCCCGGTTGCCGCCAAGCGAGATGTAGAGATAGTCCCGCAGCCAGCTCGACAGGCTGATGTGCCAGCGCGACCAGAACTCCTGCGGGTTCTTGGCCGCGTAGGGCAGATTGAAGTTCAGCATGAACTCAAAGCCCATCAGTTTGGCCACGCCGCGGGCGATATCGGTATAGCCGGAAAAGTCGCAGTAGATCTGCACGGCAAAGGCCAGACACGCCGTCCACACCTCGCCGCCGGCCGCCGATTGCTTCGAAAACGTGGCATCCACCAGCGGCGATAAATGATCGGCGATAAAGACTTTCTTGAAGAAGCCCCAGCACATCAAATGGATGCCTTCTAGGAACTGTTCTTTCGTGGTGTGCCGCGGCTGGATCACCTGCGGCAGCAGCGAAGAGGCCCGCTGAATCGGCCCTGCCACCAGGTGCGGGAAGTACAGCACGGCCAGCAGGAAGTCCCAGAAGCTGCTGATGGCGTGCAGCTCGCCCCGGTAGACGTCGATTGTGTAGCTCAGCGCCTGGAAGGTGTAGAAGCTGATGCCCACCGGCAGGATCACGCTTAACGTCACCGGGTCCGGATGGAAGCCCATCGTTTCCAGCAGGTGGTGCAGGTTCTCGCTGAAGAAATTGAAGTACTTGAAAAAGCCCAGCAGCCCCAGATTGGTGATCACGCTCAGCTGCAGATAGGGCCGCATGTCCTTCTGCGTCTTGCCCTCGTGGATCATGCGCTCCATGCGGCTGGCGCAGAAGAAGTCCATGACCGTGGAAAACAGCAGTGGCGCCAGAAAGCGCCAGTCCCAGCAGGCGTAGAAAAACAGGCTGGCAGCCAACAGCATACGGTTCTGCGCACGATGCGGCAGCAGGTAGTAGAGCGCCAGCACAGTGGGCAGGAAGAGTACGAATGAGAAGGAGTTAAAGAGCACGGCAGTCGCGGCAGCGGAATAAGAGGAATGGGCCGATTTGTCGCCAGCAGGCGTAGCGCCCGGCGAGCGCCTGTTTTTTATCGCGCAACTCGGGGGTGTCCCACAGATGCGGAGCGGCTACGGCGGACTCGCCGCAAGCCTTGGTGAAGAGAGGAATTTCGTTCTCGGTGCGAATGATCGCCAGCGGCGGCGTCTTGGCCAGGAACCCGTCCAGCATCGGCCCGGCCAGCCGCTGGTAAGTCGTCTGGTCGTGGAAGGAGACGGTATGGAACACCGCCGTCGCCGGTGGACGGTTCAGCCGGAACCACAAATCGCGCGGCATCAGCCCCCAGGTCAACGGCAGCACCGGCCCGGCTGCCTCCATGGCGGCGCTCAACAGCTCCGGGCTCGCCAATTCCGTGTAGCGGTACCGCACGCCCCGGCTGGCTTCGAGCAACAGCATCGCCCCAGCCAACCCGGCCAGCGCCACACCCGCCATCCCGGCCTTCGTCCGGAACCCGGTCTCCAACAACGCCTGGCACAACAGCGCCGTCAGCGCCGCCGCCGGCACCAGCATCGTCACCGTGTAGTGGTGATAGAACTTGGCCGAAAACGCCCCGGCCAGCCATTCTAAAAGGAACCACAGCACCAGCCCGGCCGCCGCCGTCCGGTACACCCCGCCGCGCACCCAGCCCGCTGCCGCCCCAGCCAGCGCCAGCACCAACAGCCCGAAGCGCATCCAGTGCCCCAGTTGCTGCACCGCCACCACAAGCTTCGCCGCCACCGGCGAGGCCGAATACAGAAAATTGAAGGTAAACGCGGCGTCGACGTAGTCCTTCCACAGCCCGGCGCTCACCAGCGGACCCAACATGACTACAGTAGCCAGGAAGAACCCGGCACCTGTCATCAGGGTCTGCCGCACCACCCGGCCCGGCTCCGCCCGCAGCGCCCACGCCATCCAGCACACCCAGAACAGCAGCGCCCCGGCGTTGTTCGGCCGCAGTTGAAAAAGCGCCGCTCCGGCCGCGCCAGCCGCCACCGCCGCCATCGCGCTCCGCGGCCGCAGCCAGGCCAGCGCAAAAATCGTCGCTTGCAAGCCCACCGAAAACCCTTCGGTCATATTAGGCGTCACCAGCAGGCACAACACCCCCAGCAACCCGGCCGCCTGGCCGCCCACCGCCGCCGCCCCGCCGCACAGCCGCCGCACCGCGGCCACGAAGAAAATCCAGCCAGCCGCCTGCATCACGCCCGCCACGGCCCAGACGCCCCACGCCGAACCCGGCGTCAATCGCGTCCCTAAACCATTCAAAAAAAACAATAAAGGCGGTTTATGGTCCCAAATATCCCGGTACAACCGCGTTCCCGTTCCCACCTGCTGGCCAATGTAGTAGAACAAACTGGCGTCGCCCGCCAACAGGCTCCACTGCCCGCTCCATAGCCAGCTCGCCCACGCCCCGGCGGTCAGAATAAGACTAATCGTCATCCACCACAACTGGCTTCTGGCGTCGTTTGTGGCGTTCGGCGTCATCAGGAAGGTCACTAAGCAGTATATCGGTCTTTGGTTTATATCTCTGTACACAAGCCTGCTCTGGCACGCCTATGCTACTTTCAAGAAGACCCTCAAGAAACATGGCATCATCGTCCACGCGGGTTATTCTCCCCCCCTCACTTTCCCTGCGTGCGTTCCGCCGCGGAATTACCGATCTGGCCGCTTATCGGGACCTGCTCCTCAGCCTGAGCCAGCACCGCGTCCGCGTGCGCTACAAGCAATCGGCGCTTGGCATGGCTTGGGCCGTGCTCCAGCCGCTGGCGCTGATGTTCATCTATACCATTTTGTTTTCAGTGGTTTCCAAGGTTCCCTCCAGCGGCCTGCCCTATCCCGTCTTCGTCTTTTGCGCCCTGCTGCCCTGGACGTTTTTTTCCACTGCCGCCGGCAACTCCGCCGCCAGCCTCACCAACCACCGCGAACTGATCTCCAAAGTATTCTTCCCCCGCGAAATTCTGCCGATTACTTATGTAATCGCCGCGGTTTTCGATTTTTTAATCGCCGGATTTATTCTGGCGGGCATGATGGTTTATTACCGAGTGCCAGTCGGGCTATCAATTTTGTGGGTTCTGCCCATCATGACCGTAGCCACCATTTTCGTCACCGGGCTCAGCCTGCTCTTTAGCGCCCTGCAGGTCCGGTTCCGCGATATCAGCCTGGCCATGCCGCTGCTCATGCAGATCTGGATGTTCGCCTCGCCGGTCGTCTATCCGCTCGATTCGGTCCCTGTCAAATACCGCGAACTGTATCTGCTGAACCCCATGGCCGGCGTCATCGAAAACTTCCGCCGCTCCGTGCTCGGGCAACAACCGGTCGACACGCATTCGCTCGCCATCGCCGCCGCCGTCTCGATCGTCACTTTTCTGGGCAGCTATCTGCTGTTCAAACATCAGGAATCCACAATGGCGGACGTCATTTAGTCATGGCTGATCTGGAACTCCACGCCGTATCCAAGCGGTATCTGATCCCCGCCAACACGCCCCCGGCCGACGGCCTCTTCGGACGGATCAAGCAGCGTCTCTCCCCGCCCCGAGCCGACTTCTGGGCCGTCCGCGACGTTAACTTCGAGATCGCCCGCGGCGAGGCCGTCGGCATCATCGGCCACAACGGCGCCGGCAAAAGTACGCTACTGAAGCTATTAAGCTGCATCACCGCCCCCACGCTGGGCGAGATCCGCATCAACGGCCGCATCGCGGCGCTGCTCGAAGTCGGCAGCGGCTTCCACCCGGAACTCACCGGTCGCGAAAATATCTTCTTAAGCGGCGCCATCCTCGGCATGCGGCGCTCGGAAATCGCCGCCAAGTTCGATCGCATCGTCGAATTCGCCGGCATGAGCCGCTTCGTCGACGTGCCCGTAAAGCGTTACTCCTCAGGCATGTACGTCCGTCTGGGCTTCTCCATCGCCGCCCATCTGGAGCCGGAAATCCTGCTGCTCGACGAAGTGCTATCGGTGGGCGACGCCAGCTTCCAGGAAAAATGTCTGACCCGGATCGAAGAGCTGCGCCGCTCCGGCATCACCACGGTGTTCATCTCGCACGACTTGGCCGCCGTGCGCCGCCTGTGCTCCCGCGTGCTGCTCATGAAGCAGGGCAAACTCGAAGGCGATGGCGACTCAGCCGACATGATCATGCGCTACCACGAGATTTCGCGTTTCCAGAACACGCGCACCGTGGAACGGGAGATCACCGGCGGCCGGGCCTTCTGCACCGGCCTGGAAACCTTCGGCGCGGACGGGCAGGCGATGGAAACGCTGGCCAGCGGCGAACCCGTCCAGTTCCGCCTGGGCTACGAGGTCCGGGAGCGACTGGAGGGGGCTTATTTCGAGGTCCTCATCGAATCGCTGGAGGGTTCGTTGTTGTTTGTGCTCGACAGCAGCACCGGCACCGGCCCGGCCAACGTCGAAGCGGGCAAGGGAACGGTGAACTTCTTTCTGGAATCCCTGCCACTGCGCGACGGGTTCTACAACATCACCACCGTCATCCATACGTTGAAGGATGCCGAGGCGCTCGACTACCAGCCCCGCTGCACGACGATCCATGTGCAGGGCGAACACATCCGCCACGGGGTTTTCTACACGCCGCACCGCTGCGAGATTACTCCGGCGTAGGGGCGGGCGTGGCGGCTCCGAATGTCATAGATTGACATAGTTCGTTATCGGCGCTAGTTTTAGGTGTCGAATACGATAGGAGCCCAATGAACGTTTCTCTGACCCCGGAACTCGAAAACTTCGTCCAGAGCAAGGTCACAGCCGGTCGCTACGCATCGGCAAGTGAAGTGGTTCGGGAAGCTCTCCGGCTACTGGAAGACCAGGACAAAGCCCGCAGCGCACAGCTTACGGAATTCCGCGCGGAAGCCGACCGCCGGCTAGCCTCGCTCGATCGCGGGGAAGGAATAGACGGAGAAAGCGTCTTCGCTGAAATTCGGCAAAAATCCACGTCCCGCCGCCAAAAGCAAGGATGAAGCGGTTTCGCCTCGCTCCAGCCGCCGCCCAGGATCTGAACGATATCTGGGACTACGTCGCATCGGATAGTCTCGATGGGGCGGACCGGCTTCTGGAAACGATCTACGATCAGATTCTGGTTTTGGCTCAGACCCCGGGCATGGGCCATCAGCGGGAAGATTTGGCGGAGGACCGGCCACTGCTCTTCTGGCCCGTTGGAAACTACCTGATCCTCTACAGGGCGCGGGAGGGGTTTATTGAAATCGCGGCGATCGTTCACGGGAAAAGAGACATTCCTGCCTTCATCAGACGAAGAGATATTTAGGGGTCCAGGCGAAGAAGGCCAGCCAGCTCCTGACCACCATGGACGTATCGAGCGTGGTGGGCCTTCGCGACCGGGCGATCATCGCCGTCATCACTTACAGCTTCGCGCGGGTTGGTGCGGTTGTCGGCCTGCGCGTTGAGGACTACTTCCCGCAAAAGCAGCGCTGGTGGCTGCGGCTTCCCGAGAAGAACGGCAAGGTCACAGAAATGCCCTGCCACCACAAGCTCGATGAATACATGGACGCCTACCTGGCGGCGGCCGGGATCAAGGAAGACCGCAAAGGTCCCCTCTTCCGCGCGGCAATCGGCAGGACGAAAAGCTCAGCGACCGCGCTCTTTCCCGCACCGACGTTTGGTACATGATCCGCCGCCGGGCAGGCGACGCCGGCATTAAAGAGGGGCATGTCCTTCAAGGTGTCGGCGGCCTCGTAGATGGCCATGGCGGCGTGGCGGGCTTGCGCTGCTCCAAATCGCTTTTCTGTATAGCCGCAAATATGCGTAAGGTCGGCCGCAGATGGCTTGGTCCAACGAATGATCATCTACGCCGGATACTGTGTCTCGATGATTCTGCGAACGTCCTCATGCTCAACGAACTCGCCATTGGCGGCCGCCGCCAATCCCTTATCAACTTCGCGGGAGAATCATTCGTCATAGCCGAAAAGGCGTTCTACCGCTTCTTGGACAAGGGCTTCCGCCGCGCAGCCTTACGCCGACGCTAAACGTGACAGTTTGGCCTGTTGGTCAGGGGTAAATTGCACTTCCATGCGGCTGTCTCCTTGCAATAAAAAGCGGCTACTCTTTCCACATTACCGGATACGGAAAGACCTGTCACGAATTCAGTTGGTATCGAGCAGCCAGACCATCAGAGCGAAACGTCTCTCACTGACGTGGGGCCACGGGCGGGTTCGATATCGACTTCGGGATAAGGGCAGGCCTGGAGAGCCGCGACTAAATCAGCGCCTGTTCTGGTTTCGGGCACGGAAGAACGCAACACAACCCGAATGAGGTCTTCGGGAGTTTTGAAGGCGCCGGCTTGCATGTGCTGTTGGATCAATGCCTCAACATCGGGACTGGTGATTTCAATGGTCATTGCCTTGGGCCTCCCTCTCTTTCCACATTACCGGATCTATAACAGGCTGTCACGAATTCAATGGACGGCTAAGCCGGCGTATTTGACTGAGCTTTCCCTGCCCCGGAGGATTGCAGCCATGGTGCGCGGGCGGCGGTGCCCTTGGTGCGGAAGCGGAACCAGCTTGGAAATCGCGGTGTAGAGTTCGTCAACTACGCGGAGAGCAGCGTCCGGACTGTCCTGGCCGATATAGATCGCAATTTCGTCAATATCAGTCGAGGCTTCGGGGTGAAACGCAAACCCACTTATGCGGGATTGGGACGGCGTGCTTCGATCCGCTCGCGAAGGCGCGCAAACGCTTCGTCACCCGGAATGAGCTCGACCTTGCCGCTGTTGATGTCGTCATAGCGACGATCCAGCATCGTGCGCGTATCCGCCAACTCATCAACCAGCTCGGGACAGCAGTGAACTTCCATGGTGGATACCCTTTCGTTCCACATTACCGGATAGGGGCTGGCGCAATCACCCGCCTCACTCACCGCCGCCCCAGCAGCTCCGCGTACCGGTCCAGAATCTTGGCCTGCGTATAGTTGGCTTCCACCAGCGACCGGCCGGCCTCACACACCCGCGCCCGCAGGCCCGCATCCGACAGCAACCGCTCCATCGCCGCCGCCACCGCCGCATCGTCGCCCAACGGCGTCACCAGCCCGCCCGTCTCCTGCCCAATCAGCTGGACATTCGCCGGAATATCGCTCACCACCGCCGGCACCCCGGTCGCCATCGCCTCCAGCAGCGAAACCGGAAACCCCTCCAGCGACGACAATAGCGCGAACAGATCGGCCGCCCGCAGCCATTCCCGAACACTCTCTTCCGTCATGAAGCCCGTAAACCGCACCCGGCCGGTGAGCCCCAACTCCCGAACCTGCGCTTCCAACCCCGCCCGCTCCGGCCCGTCGCCGATCAACACCAGCTCCGCCGCCGGCCGCGCCGCCGCCACCCGCGCAAACGAGCGAACCAACACCGGCAGCTCTTTCTCCGGCGCCATCCGCCCGACGAAGACGATGCACTCGGTGTCCGCCCGCAGCCCCAGCCGCTCCCGCAACGCCGCCCGCTCCGCCGGCGCCAGCGGCGCAAACCGCGCCGTGTCCACCGGGTTCGGCATCCACTCCAGCCGTTCGGCCGGCAGCCCGGCGGCTTTGGCTTCTTCAGCCATGGCCGGATTCAGAACCATCACCACCCGCGCCCACCAGTCCAGAAACCGCAACTCCAGCCGCCCCAACCCGCTCGCCGTCAGCGGACGAATCGTGTTGCTGCCGGAAAATTTCATCCAGATGGTCTTCCCGCACAGCCTCGCCGCCGGCAATCCGGTAGCCAGTTGCAGCCCGGTCATCAGGAAGTAAACCACCTCGTACTGTCCGCGCCGCCGCCAGATCTCCCACGCCACGCCAAGCGCATAACCATACCCGCGCAGCGCCCCCGGCCACCCCCGGCCCAACTGCTTCACCGGCGTGCCGTAGCTGTCTTCCCACGCCTCGGCCTCGGGCATTTGCGGACCCGTCAGGCAGAGCACCGAAACCCGCCAACCCCGCTGTCGCAACCCCGCGCACACCCGCTGCCCTTCCACCTCCGAGCCGCCCACGACAGGCGGATAGGTGGTGGTCACCAGCAGCAGCGATGGCGTCATACCGTTTCCCCGCGCCGCCGCATGTACCACTTCACCGCCGCCGCCGTGCCCGCCGGCCAGACGCTCAACCCGGCCAGGATCAACGTCGTCTTCCGGCTCCGCAGCCGTTCGTTGGACGCGCTCAACTCGCGCTTGGCCGTGGCATAATCACCGGCAAAAAACGCCTTCCGCCCCAGGGCCAGCGACAGTTCGGCGTTCACCCCGGCCAGGGCATCGGTGGCCGCGGCGCGCTCGGCATCGGTCAACCCGTCCTGCCGCAGGAACTTCTCGTAGACGTGCCGCAGGCTGCGATACATTCCGCTCGCGTCGCTGCTCAGGCTCGTCTCCCGCGCCCGGTAGCGGACCAGCGGTTCGTCCACATAAACCATCTCGTGCCCGGCGCGCGTGAACCGCAACCACAGGTCGAAGTCCTCAGAGGCCCGGATCTGCGCGTCGAACCCGCCCTGCCCGTCCAGCATCTCCCGCCGCATCACCAGGGAACCGAAGACGTAGCACTGCCGCCGCAGCAGCCGTTCGCAGGTGATCGCGCCCGCCCCGGCGGGCTTGGTGTAGATGTCGAAATACCGTTTCCCCACCCACGGACCGCCGCCGAAAATCAGCGCGTCCGGAAACGCCGCCGCCGCCCGCGGATGGGCGTCGAGCGCCTCAATCAGCAGTTCCAGAAACCGCGGCTCCCAGATGTCATCGGAGTCGAGCAGGGCGACATAGCGCCCTTGCGCCACCTGGAGCCCGGCGTTGCGTGCGCTCGCCAGCCCGCCGTTCTCTTTGACGATGTAGCGGATCCGGTCGCGATAGGGCTCGAGCGCCGCTTCGAGCGCCGGGGTGTTCGGGTCGCCATCGTTGATGACCAGGATTTCCCAATCCGTCCGCGTCTGCGCCAGCACCGAATCCAGCGTTTCGGCAATGTAGGCGGCCGTCCCATAGGCAGGGATCAGCACGCTGACTGCGGCCGGAGCACTCCCTGTGACTCGATCGGCGCTCATGCCGGACGAAGGGCGCCGGCGGCGGGCGCGTTCGCCATAGCCGGACGGCGTGTGTCTTTGGCCCCCGCCGCTTTTTCAATCAGCGGCAGTTCATTCTGAATCGCCCAGCGCAACGCAATCACCAGCCCGGACAGGAACGGCAGATAGAACCGGTAGGCCAGCGAAAGGAAGAAGATGGAGCAACAAAAAGAGACCTGGGACAGCAGCAGCAGGAAGCACAGCAGCCGCAACTGCCGGACCTGCAAACAGTCGCGCGCCTTGCGCAATCGGGTGACAAGTTGATTGAGAATCAGGAACGTCCCCAGCAGCCCGCCGATCATGAAGGAAAAACCAGGGATCCCGGTTTCGCTCGACACCTGCGTATAGGCGTTGTGGGAAACCTGCCACGGCCCCAGCCGGTTGTTCGTTACCGCCTCGTTGCCGTCGTAGTTGATGAACTGATCCGGGCCCACGCCAAAGATCGGATGGGAGATCGTGTGCTTCAGACTCTGCGTCAGCAGGTACATGCGCTTGGTGCGCGAAGACCGGGTTTCCTCTTCCTCTTCCTGGGTACTAAAAACCGTCAACAGACGGTTCACCGTCAAGCGCGGCAGGAAAGGAGTAATGGCGAGGAAGGCCACCGGCGCAACCACCAGAATCATGATCCGCTGAAGGCCCGTGCCACGCCAGAGAACCATCAAAATCATCATCAGCAAGGACACCATGGCGCCACGGGAACCAGTTCCGAAAATCAGATACAAGCCCAAGGCGATCAGCCCGCCACCGCCGAGTCGAATGAGAATGTTCTTCTTGGGACCGATGACATAGTAGGCGAGGATCGGCAGCACCAGCAAAAGATGGGCCGCCATATCGTTGGCGTTGGCAATGGAGCTGAAGGCGATGTTGAACCGGCCGAACACGTCGTCGTTATCAAACGTGTAGGCCATGTAGACGTTGAACACCGCGGCCATCGATACCGCGGAGACGATTTTCATGCAGTCGGAGATCGTGACCGCCATGCCGGCCACCAGCAGCATCATGGGAATTTCGGTACGCAGGAAGCTCTGCGCGCGCGGCCACGAGCCGCCGGGCCAGAAGCTGAACGGCACGCATAGCAGCAGCCAGATCGTGAAGGCCATCCAGAACTTGGCGGTCGTACTCCGTAATGCCCTCGGAAATCCACCCGATATGAGTAGAAAGAGAAGCGAGGGCGGGCCCAGAATATAAAGAATGTAGGTGTTGAATCCCAGCTTTACCGTCATCAACTCATGCAGCAGGCTGAAACGAAAAAAGATGAAAATCAGGGCGATATAGAATCCCATGCGGCGCATCGGATTATCGCGTGCGGTCACCCACACAGGGTCCTGTTTGAATCCAGCCGGCGCCGTCTCCTCGGCCGCTGCCGCTGCCTTCAATGGACGGGCCAAAGGGTTGGCCAGGCGGCTTGGGCTGGGTGGGGAGGGTCGCATCGGCGGTGGCATCTCTCTCTTATCCATCGTCCAATCCTTGTCTTAGCATGACAGAATCAGTATTGAAGATGCGTATTATTACTAATTTCGCCGGTTTCCCGGCCACCTGGAGGACACCGGACGGCGGGCAGGGTTCCACGCGCATCGTCGATACATTAGAGGAGTTTGCGTCTTTTTCCTCCGATCCGGCCAATATTCTCGTCGTCAACTGCCAGCCCGGCTGGACGCTCCGTCTGGCCGCCTCCCGCCTCCTGGGCCGCCCGGCGCCGATCGTCGCCGTCGATCTGATCCTGCGCCGCCCGGCCACCGCCCGCCAGCGCCTGACGGTCTTCGCCAAACGCCAGGCCTTCCGCGGCGTCGATCTTTTTATCCACTATTTCCGCGACGTCTCCGGGCTCGATGAGTGCTACGGCATCGACGAAGCCCGCAGCGTTTACGTCCCGTTCAAGTCCAATTTGTGGGATCTGCGCCCCCCGGAACCGCTCGAAAACGGTCACTTTGCGTTCTGTTTTGGCCGTTCTTTGCGCGATTTTGACACGTTTTTCGCTGCTATGGAGCTGCTTCCGCACATCCCCGGGGCGATTGTTGAGCCCCACGCGGCCGGCATCTGGGAGCATGGCAGCCGCTTTACCCGGCCGATGAACGCCCTGCCTTCGAATATCACCGTCCTCAAACACGACCTCACCCCGCAATCGCAGTTCGACGTTCTGGCCCAGGCGCGCCTGGTCGTACTGCCCATTTTGCGCTCCAGCATCGTCTCGGCCGGCATCAGCACCGCCCTAAACGCCATGCTCACCGGCAAATGCATCATCGGCACCACCGGACCGGGTTTCAGCGACATTTTCACCGATGAGGTTCTGCTGGCCCCGCCGGAGGATCCGCGGGCGCTCGCCGCGGTGATCGACAAAGCCTGGAAGGACGACGATCTGCGCCGCCGCACCGCGCTCGCCGGCTTCCGCCACGCCAACGCCAACGGCAGTCTGGACGATTTCTACCAACGCATCGCCACCGCCGTGGGCCAGCGGTTCGGAGAATCCCGATGAGCCGGGTTGCGCGGACGCGTGTTCTCTGGTCTTTTCGCGGTATTGATCTCTTTTTCCTCGCAGTGTTTCTGCTCATCGGCGTCTTTCACATGGCCACGGTACGGACGGCCGACAGCTACGGCCCCGATAGTTCCCTGTATCTGGGACTGGCGCACAATATCATCCACGCGGGCACCTACGAGTTCAACTTTCAGAAACACGCCATCTTCCCTCCTGGCTTCCCTGCCCTGCTGGCGGCGCTCTCCCTGGTAGGCGGTGAAGGGTACGCGGCTCTCTCCCGCTTCATGCCAGTCTTTAGCACGCTGGGCGTCATGGTCTGGTACCTGGTGCTTCGGAGCATGGAAGGACGTATGGTGGCCGGGATGGCCTGCCTGCTGGGGGCCACATCATTGGCTCTTTTCCGCGAAGTCACCCAGACGATTCTCTCCGACGCCTCGTTTTTTCTGTTCTCCGGTGTGACCCTGCTCTTCTACGCGAATCTGGAACGGAAGGGACAAAGCACCCCGCGCCGCGTCCTTTTCCTGGTTTGCGCCTGTTTGGCGATGGCGACAACGATCCTGATCCGTTCGGCGGGCATCTCCCTGTGCGTCGCGTTCTTATTGACGGCGGCGGCCGGGATCTGGCGGCGGCCTTCAAACGGGTTCGCCAAGCGTCGCTACGCGCTGGCCGCCGGTGCCGCCGGACTGGCCGCTTATGCCTGCTGGACCGGCTGGGTCAAGCGCGTCCACGATGAGATTCCCGACAGCAGAGATCAATCGTCCTACGCCAGTCAGGTTTTACTGGCGGATCCACGACAGCCCGAGCTCGGCAGAGCGTCGGCCGGACAGCTCTTCCTTCGGGTTTTCACGCTCATTCCGGTGCAGGCATCCCATCTGGCGGCGATCGCCACACGGATCCCCTATGTTGTGCCGGCCTGGTATTCGCCGCTCGTGTTCACGCTATTCGCCTTGCTGGCCGGGGGCGTTCTGTCGTGGCTTCGCCGGGGGGATATCCCTGTTCCGGTCTGGTACTTCACTGCCTATTTCGGCATGTTCATGATCTGGCCATTTGACGAAGGGCAGAGGTTCATGTGGCCTGCGGCGCCACTGGCGCTGGCGATTGCCAGCCGTGGGCTGCGGGGCGCGCTGCGCGAGGCGCGAACGCGGCCTGTCACGGCGTTCGCCGTCCTGGCGGCGATTGCCGTGACGCTCACCATTCTGGCGGCTTGCTCCGAACGGCTGCCTGGTGCGCAGGCGGTGGCGTCCCGGTTCTTCTGGCCGCTACTGACCGCCATCTCGGTTTTCCTGATGATCGCGACTAAGCGCATGGGGCCCGCGGCGGCCGGCGGCCTCGTCCGGAGCGCGCAGCAAATGCTGCGGCAGTACCGGGTTGGGCTCTTGGCCGCCGGGTTGTTGGCCGCCGCCGGCCTCTTCCAACAGTCGGTGGAAGCAAGGGCGAATCGGACGGCCGATTCCTCAAAATTTCGTCACTCCGCGTCGGCCGATCTGGCTGCCTGGCTTCGCACCGCCGACGACGGGGCGGTCATGGCGCAGCAGTATGCCATCGTCCATCGCCTGAGCGGCCGAAAGATTATCGGATTTCCACTGACGAGCGATCCGGTCAGTCTGCGGGAGGCATTGCTGCGGGGCAAAGCCCGCTACCTGGCCGTCAACGACACGCTGCCGTATGAATACGTCATTCCGACGGAAGAAGACAGATGGAAGCAGTTGGATGCTGCCTATCCGCATCTCCTGCAGCTGGTTCAAAAAGGCGCCGGATATCGCGTCTTCGCCGTCCGGCCCTAGCGAATGGAACAGATTAAGGGATTGTGGAAAACCACCGATAGCTATCCTGGAACAATAGAGACTTAACAACACATGTGTGGAATCGCTGGCATTGTGGGAGATTGGGGGAGCGGAGCTGGTTTCCGGCTGGCCGCCGCGCGCGCCATGCTGCCGCCGCTGGCCCGTCGCGGACCGGACGCCGAAGGGCTGCATGAGTTTCCCGGCGCCGTCCTCGGCCACCGGCGGCTTTCCATTCTCGACCTGAGCCCGGCCGGCAACCAGCCGATGCTCTCCGGCGACCGCTACGGCCTGGTCTTCAACGGCTGCATCTACAACTTTCACGCCCTGCGCGCCGAACTGGTGGCGGCCGGCATCCCGATCACCTCGCAGTGCGATACCGAGGTGCTGCTGAAAGGCCTGATCCACTGGCCGCTCGATGTCCTGCTCGGCAAGCTGCGCGGCATGTTCGCCTTCGCCCTCTGGGACCAGCAGACGCAGACGCTGACCATGGCGCGGGACCGGCTGGGCGTCAAACCCCTCTACTACTGCGGGGGAAAACAGGGCATTGCGTTCTCCTCCAGCCCGGCCTCCCTGCACGCCGCGGGTCTGGTGGACCGCCTGCGCCCGGCGGCGGTGCTTGAGTTCCTGGAGTTCGGCCACACCACCGCGGAAAGCTCCATCTGGGACGGCTCGGCCAAACTGCCGCCCGGCCACTCTATGCGCTGGAGCCCCGGCCGGGAACCGGTCATCGAATCCTACTGGCAGCTGCCGGAGGCCGACGACACGCCAGTCACGCAGGCCCGCTTCGACGCCGCCGTCGAGGAGACCGAGGCGCTGCTGCTGGAGGCCACCAAACTCCGGCTGATCGCCGACGTGAAAGTGGGCGCGCTGCTCAGCGCCGGGATCGACTCTTCCCTGCTCTGCTGGGCGCTGCGCGAACTGGGCGCCGATATCGGCACCTTTACCGTCTCGACGCCGGGCGACCCATCCGACGAAAGCGCCGATGCCGCCACCACCGCGCGCCAGCTGGGCCTCTCCCACCAGATCGTCTCGCTGCCCGAACAGAGCGGCGACACGCTCGACGAATTCGTACAGGCCTTTGGCGAGCCGTTCGCCATCTCCTCCGGCATGGCGATGATGCGCGTATCGGCCGCCGTCCGTCCGCACGCCACCGTACTGCTGACCGGCGACGGGGGCGACGATGTCTTTCTGGGCTACCCCTACCACCTGAACTTCTGGCGCGCGCAGCAGTTGGGCGCCGCTCTACCCGGCTTCGCCGCCCCGCTGTGGCGCGCCGCCCGGCCGCTGGCCGCCGCCATCCCGGCGCTGCGCCGGCCCATGCATCTGGTCGATTACGCCACCGGCGGACTGGGCGCCATCACGCGCGTCCACGATGGCCTGCCGTTCTACGAACGCGCCGGCCTGCTGGGCGAACAGTTGCGCGGCTTGCAGTTGCCCGATCGGCTGATCCCGCTCGACGCCGCCAGCGGCCGCCGCCTGCTGGCCGATGAGCTGCACCACGAATGGCGCGTGCAGTTCTCCGGGGAGTTTTTGCCGAAGGTGGATGGGTCGACCATGTTCCATTCGCTCGAAGCCCGCTCGCCGTTTCTCGATTCCCGGCTCTGGGAGATGGCCGCCCGGTTGCCGTTCGGCCTGCGCCTGCACGGCGGCGTTTTGAAAGCTATTCTCCGCGAAATCGCCCGCCGCCGGCTGGGGCCGGAGGTGGCCAACCGCCGGAAACAGGGCTTCACAATTCCGGTGGAAAAATGGCTGGCCACCCGCTGGAAGGACGCCCTGGAACAATTGGCCCGAAAGAACCGGCTGGAGGAAGATGGCTGGGCACGTCCCGGCTCCATCGCCCCGGCCGTCGCCGCCGCCCTTGCCGCCGGCAAAGCGCCCGTACAACTGTGGCGCCTGCTGATTCTCGATCGCTGGCTGACCGCTCAACAACGCCCATGACGCTCGATATTCTCATCGCCACCTACCGCCGTCCCGACCTGCTGCAGCGCACGCTGGACAGCATTCTGCGCACTCCGGCGCCGCCGGAGCTCGACTGGGGCGTCATTGTCGTCGACAACAACTCGCGCGATTCAACCGGGGAACTGGTGTCGAGCTACGAGGCCCGCTTCGGCGGCCGGCTCCGCTATGTCGTCGAAACCAAACAGGGGCTGAGCCACGTCCGCAACGCCGGCATTGCCGCCTCGACGGCCGACATCGTCGCCACCATCGACGACGATGAAGAGCTGTGCGAGACTTGGTTTTCTTCGCTGTACGCCGCCTTTACCGATCCCACGCTGGACTACGTCGGCGGCCCCTACCATCCGCGCTGGGAGACGCAGCCGCCCGATTGGCTGCCGGTGGAAGGCTATGCCGGCGTGGTGGGCGTGGTGAACAGCGGCCCGGAGGCGCGCGACTACGGCCCCGGTTTCAACGCCGCCCCGGTGGGGGGTAACTCCGCCTTCCGCCGCCGCCTGTTCGAAAAGATCGGCCCCTACGATCCCGCTCTGGGCCGCACCAATCAGGGCCTGCTGAGCTGTGAGGATCACGACCTGTTTCTGCGCCTCCAGGCCGCCGGCCTGCGCGGCCGCTACCTCCCCGATTTCGGCATCCTGCACTGGATTCCCAATA
>CANIFK010000005.1 GCA_947466555.1 Acidobacteriota bacterium
CGTACGGCCGGGTGTTCGGACGGCGATAGATTGTGATGTTGGACCCATCGACGAACTTCGCCGTTTCCGCCGCCAGCGGGAAGTGATTGATGTCGCGCGTGCGGCTGAGGTGCGTGCCGCGCACGCCCAGATAGCCGATCGTCAACGCATAGTCTTTGCCCAGTTGCACTTCGTAGTTCATCGACACCTGGTGCGTCAGCGGCTGCACATAATCCGAGGCCACGGCGTAGATATCGGGCGTCCGGGCCAGGGCGGGCGGAGCGCTCAGAATCGCCGGGTAGACCGGGATCAGCGGCGCCTGCACGGCGTTCGTCCGGTTCAGCGTATAGGTCTGTACCTGGATGCCGTTCTGCGAATGCGCCGTGCCGATCAGGATGGATGCGGTGCGGCCATAGTACATGCCGTAGCCGCCGCGAATCACCTGCTTGCCGCTGCTGCCCAGACGATAGGCGAAGCCCATGCGGCCGGCCCAGTTGTTGGTGTCTTTGTTGATGCGGCTGGTATCGATGTTCAACGCAGCCAGCGACGGATCCGGATTCTTCACCAGCGGCTGGGCATAACTGAACAGGTCGTAGCGGCCGCCGTAGTTGATCGTCAGGCGGTCGCTCACGCGCCAGGAGTCCTGCACGAAGAAGGCGACTTCGTTCGCGTTCGGATAGGTGGTGGCGCCATTGGTACCCGCGCCGGCGAAGCCCTGCGTGTAAGCCGACGCGCGTTTGTTGGCCCAGTCGGCCAGCGTGTCGAAAACATAGGCGCCGCTGAAGTTGCCTGGGAAGAAGTTCCCAATGCGTTCAAAATTCAGATCCACACCCATTTTGTAGGAGTGCTTGCCGCGGTTGTAGGTCAACGAGTGGATGGCGTTCACCTTGTCCACGTTGGTGTAGCGGGGGCTGAAGCTGTTCCGGCCGATGGCGATCATGAGCGTGCCGTTCTGGCGGATCTGGGCTTCGGGCTTGTCGCTGTTGGCGGCGCCGGGGGCGTCGTCACGCAGGTAGATGAACCGCGCGTCGTAGACCATGGAACTGCCGATCACCTTGGTGTACTGCGCCGCCAGATTATCGGTGTAATTGCTGCTGTTACCGGTGCGTTCGCTGGCCGATTGGTTGCCCGCGTTTTCGAAGTTCTTGCCGTCGAACCGGTGGTTGTTGTACCGGACATTGAAGAACTGCGTGGGCGAGATGTTGTAGTCGATCCGCACAGTGTGAATCGTATTTTCAAACCCGGTGGTATATGGCGTCTGATACTGGCGCAACTCGTTGGCCACCTGCTGCGAAACGGCATCGCCGGGCACCGCGATCGGATAGAAGACCGGGTTCGGCAGCGTGTTGCGCTGGGCTTCGTAGTTGTAGAAGAAGAACAGCTTGTTCTTTCCGTTGAAGCCGCCCGGCGCCACCACCGGGCCGCCGAGATTGGCGCCGTATTGGTTGAAGTGGTAGGGCTGCTTGATGATATTGCGCGAGTTGTTGAAGAACGTATTGGCGTTCATCGCCTTATCGCGGAAGAACCAGAAGACGTTGCCGTGATAGTCGTTGGTGCCGCTCTTGGTGACGACGTTCACCACCCCCGCGCCCGCGCGCCCGGTTTCGGCGGCGTAGCCGGACGTGTTCACCTGGAACTCCTGCACGGCTTCCTGAGAGAACGAGTAGGGATTGCGCGTCCCGGCGCGGCCAGCGCTCTGGCCGAAGAAGGTGTTGTTGGAATCCCCGCCATCGACGAGGAGCGAGTTCGACGTGCCGCGCTGGCCGCCGAAGGAAAGATCGCCGCCACGCGGATCGCGCGTCACGCCTGGCGTCAGCGTCACGAAGTCCAGGAAGTTCCGCCCGTTAATCGGCAGTTCCCGCACAGCCCGTTCATTGACGGCGGTCGAGGTCTGAGACCGGGCCGTTTCCACCACCGGCACTTCGGCCGAAACGCTCACCGTCTCCTGCGTCCCGCCCACTTCCAACTTGACGTCGAAGGTAGCCACGGCGCCAATCGCCAGCAGAATCCCGGTGCGCCGGGCGGTCTTGAAGCCTTTGGCTTCCACAGAAAGGTCATAGGTTCCGACCGGCAGGCGGCCGAAGTTATAGAGGCCCGCATCGGAGCTCTCAATCGAACGAACCAACCCCGTGCCCGCATTGGTCACGGTCAGTTTCGCGGCGGCAACGATGGCGCCAGAAGGATCAGTAACGGTTCCATTCAACGAGGCGCCGCCCACTTCGGACTGCGCGAATGCCATGGAACTAAACAAAAACGCTAAGAGTAAATTGCCCCAAAGGTTCATAACCCATCGTATCGAAGTCGGCGCACGTGTTTCATGACAGTCAATTGGCAGTCCAGTTGCACCTCTCTAAAAGAGGGGTATTATGCGTCCGAAAGCGGTAAATTCTACTCAAAACACGGTGGATATCCACCCATATGTACAGGGGAGGCTTCGGGCCATACCCCGCCAGGAGGAGTCTGCCGGCATCCTGCTGGGGTCGTCGGAAAACGGCGTTACCCACATTACTGGCTTCAAACGAGTCCAGCCGAACGCCCTGCGCCAGGCGGCCGATGCCGCAGGCCCCGCACTGGCCGGGTTCTTCCGTCTGCAAACACCCGATGCGCCCACCCTCCGCGCTTCGGAGATCGAACTCTGCCGCCAAACCCAGCCGCTTTTCCTGCTGCTCAACGCCGTCAACGGCGCAGCCAGCGACGCCCTGGTCTGCCGACCCACCACCGACGGCCGCGCAACGACCGAAGAGCTTTCCCTAACCACACCGCACAAGCCCGCGCCCGTGCCCGCACCTCACGTTCGTACCGCGTCCGGCCGCCTTCCCTGGCTGACGCTCACTCTGATAGCCGCCAGCGCCGCCTCCGGAGCCTACTTCTATTTGCACTCCACCAAGCCCGCGCCGGAACTCACCCTGGACGTCCAATCCGGTGCCGGCGAACTCGCCGCCACGTGGCAGCAAACCGGCATCGCCGCGCAACCGCTGCAATCCGCCGCGCTCACGATTCAGGACGGCGAAAGCGAACAGACCATGGACCTCACGCCCAACTTCACACCCCAGGGCCGCGTCGTTCTTCGCCCCCGCACCAGCACCATCGCCGTCACTCTGAACGTGCAGTACACCGGTGGCCCGCGCCTGTCCCGCGCCACCACGTACGTTGGGTTCGATCCAGTCATCGCCAAGCCGCAGCCGCAGCCAGACACCGCCATGCGTTCGGAAGTCGCCAACCTGCGCAAGCGGAATAAGGAACTCCTGGACGCCGTGACCGCTATGAGAAAACACTTTGAGCAATAAAAAAGGCCTCCCGAAGGAGGCCCTTTTTATTGCTAACGAAGGATCAGAACTGCAGCCGTAAACCCAGCTGCACGTTCCTGGCCCCGATGTTGGTTGTACCGGTTACCTTGCCGAAGTTCGGATCGTTGAACGTGGTGTTCGCGCGGCCGAACTGCGGCGTGTTGGTGAAGTTGAACATCTCGGCGCGGAACTGCGCCTTGATGTGTTCCATGAACCGGAAGTTTTTCAGGATGGCCACATCGGCGTGGTTGGTCGGGCCGAAGCGGATGTTGGGAATCCACCGCGGCGCGTTGCCCATCTGGTAGGTCGAAGGCGCCGTGAAGGCCGAGGTGTTGAACCAGCGGTCGGGCGTCGGGTTTTCGATCGCCGCCGTCTTCAGGTCCGCCACGTTCGGCCGCTGCACCTGCACGCCGTAGTTGCCCAGCGTGTTGGGCGACGTGAAGCCGAGCGGCAAACCGCTGCCGAAACGGATGATCGACGACACCTGCCAGCCGCCCACAATGGCGTTGGCCACCGGGTGCATGTCGGCGCCGAACTTGCGGCCCTTGCCGACGGGGAGTTCGTAGACCAGCGCGTTGACGAAGCTCTGCGGGAGATCGTGCGCGCTGATGGAACGGTCGGCCTTCAGGTCGTAGTAGTTGCGGGGAGCATCGCCCACTTCCCAGCCCTGCCATTCGCTGGCGTTGTCGATGGCCTTGGACCATTGATAGGTCGTCAGCAAGTTCAGGCCGCCGGAGATCTGCCAGTTGTAGCGCAAGACCAGGGCGTTGAACGAGGAACTGGCGCCGACGGCGTCAGCCGACAGGTTGACGGCGGTGAACTGCGGATGAGGACGCAGCAAACGCTGTTGCGGCACAGTACGGCCGCTCAGCACGCCCGTCGGGATAATGCCGAAGAAGGGGTTCGTGACCGCGGCATCCAAACCGGCGCCCAGGCTGAAGTACTTCGGATCCAGCTGGTTGGCCTGCTGGCCGGTGCCGAAGAGCAACTTGCGGCCCTGCGAACCGGTGTAGCCCACTTCGAGCACCATGCCCTTGCTCAGCTCGAACTGGAAGTCGGCCGAGAAGTTCTGGACATAGCTCAGCGGATGATAGGCCGAGAAGGCGTTGACAGCATCGCCGGTCTGCGTCAGCAGTCCACGCGTCGCGCCGATGGGCTGCGCCAGTCCCTGCGGGAACGGATTGCTTAACAGCGCCGAGCGGTTCGGGTTGATGCCGTCGCCGCCCACCGTGGAAACCCAGGTGGTCGTCGTCGCAAACCCGTCGCGCGTGCCGCCGCCCGTCTGCGGGTAGAAGATCCCGTAGCCGCCGCGGAACACCAGGCGATCCGTGATCTTGTACGCCATGCCGAAGCGCGGCGCGAGATTCAACTTATCGGTCTGCCATGCGCCGCGGTTGTTGCTGTCGTTGAACACCAAACCGCCCTTGAGCGGCAGGCCGGTCTGCTGTGCCAGCGGATTGGCGACGTTGAAGTCGAAGTTGTTCTGCCGGTTGTAGCGTTCCGTACGCGCCTGCTGCAGTTCGTAGCGCAGGCCCAGGTGCAACGTCAACCGCCGGTTCACGCGCCACGAATCCTGGAAGTACAGGCCGTGGTACATGGCCGTCACCGCGGTCGCGGCGCCAATCGGCGCGCTGCCGCTGGCGCCGGTGCCGAGCAGGAAGGAGGCCAGAGCGTCACCCGAAGTAGACGACGTCTGTCCCGCCACCGGGCCCGACGTCAAGCCGCGATCAAAGGAAAAGGTAGGCGTGTTGAAGTCCGTGTTGTTCAACCGCGCCAGCTCCGTGATCCAGCCAAACTTCAAGCTGTGCGAACCCTGTTCTTTCGAAAAGTTCGCCTGCAGGTTGTGCGTCTCCCGCGGCGCGTTCAGCCACCGGCGATTGTTCAGGCCCGTGTAGTTCTGAAACGAAAAGCCCGGGTAGGTTTGCGCCTGCCACTGGCCCACCGTCGCCGTCGAGAAGCCCAGCGCCGTGCCGTTCAAGCCCTGCGACGGCGAGATCTGGTTTTCGCGCCAGCGGCCGGAGCCGAGCAGGATGTTGATGACCCAGGTCGGCGTCGGCGTCAGTGTCGTGCCGATCACCACCTGGTGCCGGGGATTGACGTCGGAGAAGTTCGTGTCCGCGCCGTTGCCAAAGAACTTCGGCGCCACGTTTTCCTGCCACGCTTTGGTCATGCGACCGAACATGGTCATCTTTTCGTTGCGCGCCCAATCGATGCGCACGTCAACGCGGTCATTGGTTGTCACCGTCTTGCCCGCCGCCGCAAAATTGCGCGCATTCGTGAATGGATCCGGCGCCGAGTTCCCCTGCGGGAATAACTGCATCACCTTCACCGCCACCGGGTCGAACATCGACGAAGGAATCTTGTTCCCCGCAAACGGCGTGCGGACAAACCCCGCGCCGGCGGGATTGGGCACCGTGCTGAACGGATCGAAGATCGGAGACAAAACGCCGGCCGCGTTGCGCGTTTCGGAGAAGTCCCCGTTCCGCTGCAGCGACGTCGGCACGTTGCTGATGTTGGTGCCCGGGTTGCCTTCGCGGCGACCTTCATAGGCGGTGAAGAAGAACAGCTTCTTCTCCTTCCAAATCGGCCCGCTGAAGGTGCCGCCGAACTGATTGCGCTGGAAGCTCGGCCGCTTGATGTTCGACCGGTTGTTGGCCCAGGTATTCGCGTCCAGATTGTTGTTGCGCAGGAAGTCGTACACCGATCCGTGGAACGAGTTGGACCCGCCCTTGGTGATCATGTTCACCGCGCCGCCGTCGGACTTGCCGAACTGGGCGTCGAACTGGTTGCGCTGAATGTTCATTTCCTGCACGGAGTCGACCGACGGCGAAGCAATCAGCCCGCCCCAGTCAACAGCCGATGCCGGCACGCCGTCGATCAGCGTCAGCCCCGCCTGCCCACGCCCGCCGTTCATGGAAAAGCGGTTGTGGTTCTGGTCCTGCGTGGCCTGTGAGATGCCCGTGCGCACGGCGATGACGCCCGCGTTCACGTGAACAAGCTGGAACGGATTGCGCGCGTTGGTCGGCAGGTCCAGCATCGCCTGCTGGTCCAGCGTCACGGCGCGGTTGGCCGTCTGGGTATCGAGCAGCGTCACCGCCGCCGCCACTTCCACGGTCTGGTTCACTTCACCGAGTTGCATAGTGAAGTTCAATTCCAACGTCTGGTTCACGCGCAGCGCGGCGCCCGTCTGGATACTCTTCCGGAAGCCGCGGCTTTCGACGCTGACTTCATAGGCGCCCGGAGGCAGTTGTGAAAATACGAACAGTCCGTCGGAGCCGGTGGCTACCTGGCGGGTATCTCCGGTGGCTTCGTTCCGCGCGCGAACATTCGCACCGGGAATCGTTGCGGCATTCGGGTCAGTCACAACGCCGGAAATAGTTCCGGTAAACGTTTGCGACAAAAGCAAGGGCAGAGCGAGGATTGACAGTGCAATCGCCTTGAGTTTCTTCATGGTAAGTAAGACCCCGGCCTAAACGTATAGGCGGCTAGGTTTCGCGATTGTATCAAAATATTTCAGTGGTCTAGGGAACGCATCGCCCCGCGGGAGCCGCGTTGTGTAATTATGGTTCGCGATGCCTTTGGACGCAGGTACCCGGCTTGGCCCCTACTCCATCTCTGCGATCATTGGGGCGGGTGGTATGGGTGAGGTCTACAAAGCGCGCGACTCGCGGCTCGACCGGGATGTAGCCATCAAAGTGATGCCGGCTCGATTTGCCGAGCAGCCCGAAATGCGCAAGCGCTTCGAACGGGAAGCGCGGTCGATATCGATGCTGCATCACCCAAATATCTGCTCGCTGTTCGACCTCGGGGAGCACGACGGCACCGCGTATTTGGTGATGGAGTACCTGGAAGGCGAACCGCTCGACCGTCGGCTGACGCGCGGCCCACTGCCCCTGCCGGAGGCTCTCGAAGTTGCCATTCAAATTGCTAGCGCATTGGACCAGGCGCATCAGAAGGGCCTTATTCATCGCGACCTGAAACCGGGGAACGTGATGCTCACCAGTTCCGGGGCGAAATTACTCGATTTCGGACTGGCGAAGCCGGCCGTGACGTCACCAGGCGGCACCGTCGACGTAACCGTCACCAACAATCTGACCATGGCAGGCTCCATCGTTGGGACATTGGCCTATATGTCGCCCGAACGTTTGGAAGGAAACGATGGGGACGCCCGCGGCGATATCTTCGCCGCCGGAGCGGTGATCTACGAGATGCTGACCGGCAAGCGCGCCTTCGCCGGCGCCAATCAGGCCAGCCTCATTACGGCCGTAATGTCCACCGAACCGCCGCCAGTATCAGAGACGTTCTCTCTTTCTTCCCCCGCCCTCGACCGCGTGGTGCGGAAGTGCCTGGCAAAGCAGCCGGAGCAGCGCTGGCAGACGGCGCGCGACCTGATGAGCGAACTCCAATGGATCGCCACCGGGGGGATCGTGGAGAAGCCGGCGCCGCCCGTGACAAAAGGGCAAACCTGGAAACGCTGGGCGCCATGGGCCATGGCGGGCGTGTCATTGGTTGCGTTGAGCGGAGTTTTGCTGTTCAACGGCGTGGGCGGAAAAGCGCACGGGCCCAGCCGCGCACGGCTGGAGTTTCCCCCTCCGCCCAATACCCAGCTACTTCGCATCGACATACCGACACCCTCGCCAGACGGCCGCCAGGTCATGTTTTTCGGCCAAAGCGCGGGACGCAAGCCGCTCCTGTGGATTCGCGATCTGGAGACCGGCGAGACGCGGTCCGTACCCGGTGTCGAAAATGGGGCGCTGCCCATATGGGCGCCCGATGGCCGCCGTATCGCCTACATGGGGGACGACAGCAAACTATGGCTAGTGAATCTGGCCACCGGCTCGCGGACAATAATCACGGACTTGGGAACCAATTTCGGTGGAGGGACCTGGAATCAGGAGGACGTCATTGTCTTCGGCCAACAAGGCAAATTGATGCGCGTCGCCGCCGGCGGGGGCACGCCGGTACCTATCCCCATCTCGAAGCAGCTGTTCGGGTACTGGCCCATTTTCCTGCCAGACGGCAAACATCTGGTGTTCAGCGGACACTCCGGCAACCAGGCCGATCCAGGTTCGTACCTGCTGCCCCTCAGCGGCGGTGAGCCCAAACGCCTTCTCGAAGGAGCGACAAAGATCGTTCCGGGAAAGCCGGGTTCGCTGCTCTTCAACCAGGGCAACAATCTGTTCACGCGTCCCTTCAGCACCTCGAAACTCGATTGGGACGGGCCGCCAACGCAACTGGCCAGCGGCCTCTTCACCTTCGGCCCAGATACAGCCGGGGCGAGCTTCTTCAGTTCCTGGAATGGAGTCGTCGCCTATCGCACCGGGGCGACGGCAGTCGACCGGCAGATGATCTGGTTCAATCGGGCCGGCCAGCGCCTGGCCATCACCGGAAGCCTTGGCCGTTTCTCCAACCCCGCGCTGTCTCCCGATGGCCGTTGGTTGGCGGTCGGCGTGGAGGATCCTGCGGTCAACACCCGCGACATCTGGGTGTACGATCTCAAACGAGGGACTTCAACGCGCGTCACCACCGACCCCGGTGACGAACTCAACCCCGTCTGGTCACCAGATGGGAAGCGGATCGCCTACTCCGGAGGCAAGAAGAATGGCCAGCGCGAAATCTACATCACCGACGCCACCGGAGCCGGTACACCGGAACTGGTGACGAGCGGCCCGGGCACGAAAAATGTGGAGCAGTGGACGCCCGATAACAAACACATCCTCTACAACTTCGATACATCGACCGGCTCTGACCTGATGGCGGTTTCGCTCGACGCCGGGCATAAGGTAACACCCCTGTTCCCTTCGAAGTTTCGTGAGACGATGGCGCGGGTTTCGCCGAACGGCCGCTGGATCGCCTATTGTTCGAATGAGTCCGGCAAAGATGAGATCTACGTGCGTGCGTTCGATACGACCGGAGGCGCCGGTCGAAAGTGGCTGGTCTCTACCGATGGCGGGTCAGAACCGGAATGGCGTCGCGACGGCAAAGAGCTTTTCTACGTCCGCCACCAGGCCCTGATGGCAATTGACGTTTCCACGGCCGGCGCGGAATTCGACGCCGGTGCGCCCAAGGCGCTTTTCGAAAAGGTCCTGGGCGAGCCGCGCCGCAACCGATTCCTGGCCTCGCCGGACGGAGATCGCCTTCTGTTGGTGGTGCCGCCAGAGGAGCAGACGAGTTCGGCGATCCAGGTGATCCTCGATTTGCAACGCTGACCAAAGCCATCGTGATATAACCGCATCGTGCCTTCTCTCCGCCTCCTCCTGCCCCTCTGCACCGTCCTCGCCTTCGCCGCCGATGACTCCGTCACCTGGACTTTCGATAACCTCGAAAAGATCGGTGGCCACTCCGTTACCGTTCTGGGTACCCCAAAGGTCATCGACACCCCCCTCGGCAAAGCCATCCAGTTCAACGGCTCCACCGACGCCCTGTTCTTCGATGTGCATCCGCTCGCCGGCGCGGAGAAGTTCACCTGGGAAGTGATCTTCCGGCCTGACTCCGACGGCCCGCCCGCCCAGCGCTTCTTCCACATGCAGGAGAACGGCTCGCAGTTCCGGTACCTGTTTGAAACCCGCATCATCAATAAGCAGTGGGCGCTCGATAGCTTCGCCAATACCACCAGCGGTTCCCGCGCTCTCATGGATGTGGAACTGCTCCATCCCGCCGATCAGTGGGTCCACGTCGCCGTCACCTACGATGGCGAGACCTACAAGAACTACGTGAACGGCCGCACCCAGGTCCATTCCGTCGTCAAGCTCGCCCCCATGGGGCAAGGCCGCACCTCCGTCGGCGTCCGCATCAACAAGGTGGATTACTTCAAAGGCGCCATCCGCCTCTCGCGCTTCACCCGCCGCGCCCTGCCGCGCGAAGAGTTCCTCACCGTCCCGCAATAAATGCGCGCGCTGCTCATCGTCGCCCTGGCCATTCCCGCCCTCGCCGACACCGGCAACGCGGTCTGCGCCCGCTGCCACGCCGCTATCGCCAAGAAGTACGCGGCCACCGGCATGGCGCAAACCAGCGGTCGCACGGGGCCATCGGCGTTCAAGGAGGAGTTCGGACACCCGAACGTTACTGCGTCCTATCAGCTGCAAATCGAAGGCGTCACGCGCCAGTTGGAGTACTTCCTAGGATCGGGGCACATTGGGCGGAGCTATCTCTTCCGCAAGGCGGGGCAGCTATTCCAGGCCCCGCTGTCGTACTACTCGGCCCCGAAAAAGTGGGACACGTCACCGGGCTATGAGACTAAGCCCTATCCGGAGCTGACGCGCGCCGTCGAGCCAGCGTGCCTCCAATGCCATGCCAGCCCGTCGCGGCCCTTTGTCGATAGCGGGGTGACCTGCGAACGCTGCCATGGCCCCGGCGAAAAGCACGCGGCGCTGCCCGGCAAGCGGAACATCGTTAACCCGGCGCGGTTGGCGTCGGAACAGCGGGACAGCGTCTGCGCCCAGTGCCACCTGACCGGGGCTGCCCGCATTGCCCGCGCCGGACGCGCACGCGGCGCATTCGCACCCGGTGAAAAGCTCAGCGACTCGATCGCCGTCTTTATCTGGGACACCCCGGAGGGCGTGGAGCCAACCGCGACCAGCCATTTCGAAAAACTGAACCGCAGCCGCTGCCGGCAGGCGAGCGGCGAAAAGCTATGGTGCGGGACTTGTCACGAAGCCCATTCCGATTCCACGCCCGCCCACTACAACCAGCAATGCCAGGCCTGCCACACGGAAAGGAAGTGTACAGGCAGTCAAAGCCAGAACTGCATCGACTGCCATATGCCCAAACGCGCCGCCGCCCGATCCGTCGAGCATTTAGCGTTTACCGACCACGCGATTCCACGCCGCCCGTCCCCGCCGTCCACCCAAACCGCGACCGCATTGAAGGAGTTCTGGACCGGCCAGTCCAACCCCAGGGATACGGCACTAGCCTACGCCGCAGCCAACCTGGACACCGCGTACCCGCTCTTAGAGGAGACTGCCAAGGCGAACCCCAAAGACATCCCGCTGCTGCTCCAGTTAGCCCAGTATCACGAGCGGATGAACGCCGAAGAGAAGGCTGAAAAGCTCTACGCCCAGATTCTGCTTGCCGATCCTACCAACACGACGGCCGCCGTGAATCTGGGAACGTACAAGATTCGCCAGGGCAACGCGAAGGAGGCGATGGCGTTGTGGTTGCAAGCCTTGGCGCGCAACCCTGCACTGATCAGCGCCCGGCTGAATCTGGCAGTGGCCCAATACCAAAGCGGCAACGCCACGGCGGCCAAAGCCAGCTTGAAGACGGTTCTTGATTACGAACCCGCCCACCCAGCAGCGCTACGGATGCTGGCGCAGCTTCCCTAAACGCCGAACGGGCCCGGCCGTCGGAGGAGCGGCGCGAGCCCGTTGCGGGGGATAACTGGTACGAAGGGGTTAGCGGGCAGCCAGCAAAGCACGCAGATGGCGCGCCCGTTCCGGCGAGCGCAACTGGCGAAGAGCTTTGGCTTCGATTTGGCGAATCCGCTCACGCGTGACGTCAAACTCCTGCCCAATCTCTTCCAGCGTGTGCTCCCGGTCGCAGCCGATACCGAAGCGCATCCGGATTACCTTCTCCTCTTTCGGGGAGAGCGTCTTCAGAATGTTGGCGGTCTCGTCGCGAACGTTCGATTCGATGACGGCGTCGACAGGCGAACCCACCCAGCGATCTTCGATCAAATCGCCCAGAGCAGATTCCCCGTCGCGGCCGACCGGGGTTTCCAAGGAAACCGGATCGCGCGAGATGGTCTTCAGCTTCTGGACCTTCTCCACCGGAATATCCATCCGGCGGCTGATCTCTTCGTTGGTGGGCTGGCGGCCGAGTTCCTTTTCCAATTCCCGCGTGGCGCGCAGGAACTTGTTCATGGACTCGTTCATGTGGACCGGAATACGAATCGTGCGCGATTGATCGGCAATGGCACGCGTGATGGCTTGGCGAATCCACCAGGTGGCGTAGGTCGAAAACTTGTAGCCGCGGCGATATTCGAACTTGTCGGCCGCGCGCATCAGGCCGATGTTGCCTTCCTGGATCAGATCCAGCAGGTGCAACCCGCGGTTGACGTACTTCTTGGCAACCGAAACCACCAGACGGAGGTTGGCTTCCACCAGGTCCTTCTTCGCCTTCTCGGCTTCCACTTCGCCGTGGCGGATGACGGTGATGGTGTGCTTCAACTGCACCACCGACGCGCCGGCGAACTCCTGTTTCTTCTTCACATCGCGCTTCAGTTCGCGAATGCGCATGACATGCTGCGGGTCCTTGCGGGCCTCCAGCTTATGCAGTTCGCTGTCGAGATGGGTGATCTCTTCGACCGTGCGCTCAATCTCTTTGGCGAATTCACGCCACCGGCTGGGCAGAAAGGGCGTATTGCGAATGGCAACGCTCATGTCCACTTGGGCCCGTGCGGCCTTGTAGTAGATCTTCCGATACGCCTTCTTGATGACCGGGTTCTTCTCGCTCGCCTTCGGCGCCGGGGTCTCCACCAGCTTTTCCAATGCCGTCATCTGCTTTTTATGCAGCAAGCCGAGGTTCAAAACCCGCTCGGTCAGTTCCTTGCGCATCTTGGCTTCGGCGGGGGTGCCTTCTTCCACGTCACCCAGATCGACCAGATTGTCGAGCTCGATTTCGGCCTTCTTCAGCAGGTCCGTGAATTCGATCACGCGGTTCTGTACCACCGCCGAACGGCTGATCGCCTTCAACATACGGAGCTTACCGCGCTCCATCCGGCGCGCCAGATTGACTTCCCCTTCCCGCGTCAATAGCGGTACGGCGCCCATCTCGCGCAGGTAGACGCGGACAGGGTCGTCCGTATAGATGGACTCTTCCTGTTGTGCCGCCGCCTGAAAGTCTTCCCCGTCGTGCACTTCTTCCGGATGGAAGAAATTCGTTTCCTCGTCAAAGGGTAGACCTAGTGGCTCGGTTGAGTCGCCAAGGTACTGATCGTCAAAATGATCCATTCATCCCACTTCTCCGCCATCGGGACGGAACAAGCTCGCTGCGTTGTGGTCTTCGGGCGGTGGGGCTATTGCCCGGCAGGCACGCGAATCTCGACCCCTTATCACAAGGAGCGCCAAGACTGAGTATAGCATCCAACCGCTTGAAAGTTAAGAGCCAATTCGCTCCTATTCCTTCTGATGCTAAATGCGTGAAAAGGTTACGGAATATAGCTGTAACCTTTGAGTGGTGCTACGACTTTTTCCAAAATACTACGAGAGTAGCGGAATTCCCTACCGCCCCTCCCCCATTCTCGTTCGCAACAAAACCTGCAACTCACTCAGAAACGCCTGCTCGTCCTGGAAATCCCGATACACGCTCGCGAAGCGCACATAGGCGATCTTATCCAGCCCTCGCAACTCGTCCATCAGAATTTCTCCGACATCTGTAGTGGAAAGCTCCCGCTCCGAGTTATCCGCCAACCGTGCCTCTACCTTATCCACGATCGCCGCCAGCTTCGTGATGGAGATCGGCCGCTTCTCGCACGCCTTCAACAGCCCGTTCAGGATCTTCTGCCGCTCGAATTTCTCCCGGCGCCCGTCCTTCTTCACCACCATATAAGGGATCTCGTCGATCTTCTCGTACGTCGTAAACCGCCGTTCGCACCCTAGGCACTGCCGCCGCCGCCGGATCGCGTCGCCTTCCTTGCTCTCCCGCGAGTCGATGACCTTATCTTCCTGATGCGTGCAAAATGGACATTTCATGGTTGCGGTTCCTGTTCCTGCAATTCGTGGCTAATCTGCCGCAAGTTCTTCCAACGCAGCCCTTCGGAGGCCGCCAGCCCGAGCCCGATCGGCAATATACTGACCCATGTTACCAGCCAGTTGGCCACCGCGATGCCTGTGGCCTCCGCCGCACTCAACCCGAACAACTGGGTCAACACCACCGTCCCGGCGATCTGCACGCCCCCGCCAATCCCCGGCACCTGCACAATACTCCCGAACGCCACAAACCCCACGTATACCACCGTATCGAGGTTGCTCATGTGCGCTGTCGCCGGAAACGCCCGGAAAAAGCAAATCGTCCCACCGGCGATAATCAGCCATTCAATCGCCGTAATCCCAAGTAAAGAAATGACATCACTCGGCCGACGGCAGCAGGCCATGCCGCTGGTGAACGAATGAACCAGCGCTTGCGTCCGCCCCAGCCACGGCTCCGGCAGGAACCCCAGCGCCCCCGACAACCGGTCCGCGACCACTTCCTTGGACCGTCCGGCGAAGAACAAAATCACCAGGCAAGCCCCCGCCATCACCGCCACAAACCCGCCGCCGACGTTCAGAATCCACGCAATACCGGGCGAAACATCGCGTCCAGAGGGGTCAAAAGCGTACAATCCGACACCAAACAGCGTCAAAACCGCTAACAAATCGAACACCCGTTCCAGGAACCACGTCGCCATCTGCGACGAAAACGGCACCCTTTCACTGCGCGCGATCAACCACGGCCGCACCAACTCGCCCGGCCGCCCCAGCAAAATCACCGATGTGAACCCAATCGCCGTCGCCTTAAAAATTCGTAATGCCGAAGCCTGGGGCGCAATGGGACGGATCATCAAGCGCCAACGGATCACGCGAGCGAGGTAGGTGCCCAGCACCAGAGAAGCCGAAATGCTCATCCAGCCCCACCGGATGCTCCGGTAGACCGCGCCAAAGGCGTTCCAATCAAAGGACTTAAGCCGATGCCAACTGGCCGCAGCCAGCACCGCAACGATGAGAACGGCAATCCACGGCAACCAGCGCCGGTAACGCGAAATTAGATCAGAAGACGGGGTAAAACTCACGTGAGACCGAAAGAACCGGCACGGCGCCGTTGTAAACTACAAAAACGGTAGCCACGCCTAACAATTCGTGCGAACTTATTATGGCAGATCCTCGTAACTACTTTTGAACGCGCAATGAGCTCACGCGGGGAATGTGAGCAAGGAAGCGCGCCAGGAAGGAGACCGGGGACGACATGGCACTGGCTGTTGCAGTAGAAACCCAGAAATTCGGGAACACCTTAATCTCGGATTGGGGAATCCCCCAAACTGCCCGCCTCGGGAGCCGGAGCTTGGAACCATCTTTCGACCTCGACATACAACTGGTGGAGCGCTGCCTCGCCGGGGACGAGGGGGCGTGGGAAGACCTGGTCAAAACCCACACCAGACGTGTATATTCGATCTGCTATCGCTTCATAGGGAAGGACTCCGAAGCACAAGACCTCACGCAAGATGTCTTTCTTCGCCTCTTCCGAACACTCAAGTCGTTCCGCGCCGGAGAGGGCTCATTCACCGTATGGCTCTCCCGCATGACCCGGAACTTGCTGATCGATAACTACCGCCGCACTCGTCAGGAACGCATCACAGACTCCATTGAAGAACAACTACCTATGATGGAAGAGCGCTCGATCGGCGCCGGCAGCCGTGCCGACGGTCTGCTGGCTGGTCGCGAAGCCTCCGAACTGCTTCAAGGTGCGCTGCAGCGCCTGTCCCCCGAACTCCGGGAGACGGTGATTTTGCGCGACCTGGAGGAGATGGAATATAAAGAAATTGCTGAAACTTTAGGTGTCCCCGAGGGAACCGTCAAGTCGCGCCTCAATCGCGGCCGGGCCGAATTGGCCCGCATCCTTCGGAAATACCAGGTGGCGGTATAAAGCCATGACTTGCAACTGCGCGGAATTCGAAATCCTACTCTGTGACGCCGTCGACGGAACCCTCCGCGGCGAGCAACAGACGGCCTTTGACTTGCACCGCCAGTCCTGCGCCTCCTGCGACGAGATGGCCACCGATGTCCTGGGCGTGACCGCCTTCATCGAGCGCGTCGCCGTCGTCGAGCCGCCCAAAGAACTCCTTACCAAGATCCTCTTTGAAACCTCCGGCAAGGCCGCCAAGGCCAACTCCCCCGTTAGCGCCGGATGGTTCGGAGCCGTCAAACAGTTTCTCGGCCCGGTCCTGGCCCCCCGCCTGGCGATGGGCATGGTGATGACGATCCTATCGATCTCCATGCTGGCCCAGGTGTTCGGCCTCGAGGTCCGGCCGCTCAAAGCTTCCGATCTCGAACCGACCCGTATCTGGGCCGGCGTCGAGGACGGGGCCCACCGCCAGTGGTCCCGCGTCGTGAAGTACTACGAAAACATCCGCGTTGTCTACGAGATTCAATCCCGGCTCAAGGAATGGGCCGATCAGGAAGAGCAGGACAGGCAGAGTCAGCAAAAGGATGCTGCGACCGCGCCGCAAACCAATACCGCACCGACACCGTCACCAGGCCGTTAGAGCCCGGAGCGGAGCCACTCATTTCGATTTTTTTTAGGGGAGTTCGTCATGGAACAATCTGGAAATGCCCAGGTAGCATACTGCCGCATCTGCGGGAAAGGCCTCACTGCTGAAGAACAGCATCCGGCACTTGGCACCGTTTACTGTGCCGAACACGTTCCCGCTCCGCCGCCGCCAAACGCGCCGCCTTCCCCCTGGACCGCCCCGCCCTCGGCGCCGCCGCCCATGAACAATCCGAACGCGCCGGGCGCGCCCTCGCCGGGATTGGCGTTCATCCTCGGCCTTATCCCCGGCGTCGGCGCCATCTACAACGCCCAATACGCCAAGGGCCTCATCCACGTGGTTATCTTCGGCCTGCTGATCAGCATGGCTAATGCCGATTCGGTCGGCGATATGCAGCCGCTGTTCGGCATGCTCGCCCCGGCCTGGGTCTTCTACATGGCGTTTGAGGCCTACCACACCGCCAAGAACCGCGCCGAAGGCCGCGCCGTGGAAGAGTTTTCGAGCGTCCTCCCGGTTCGCAGCGATGGTCCGCCGGTCGGCCCGGCAGTGATGATCGGCCTGGGCGTCATCTTCCTATTGAACAACCTCGGGGTCCTGCGCTTCTCCCAGATCTTCAAGTTCTGGCCCATCGCGCTCATCGGCATGGGAATCTATATGCTGCTCGAACGCACCCGCGGCGGAAACACACCGGAGGTGGGCCGTGAACAGTAACGCATTGCTTCTCCGCGCCCTGCGCGGGCCACTCACGCTCATCCTCGTCGGCGTGTTGTTCGTGATCGATCACGCCGACATTCTCAGCTTCTCGAAGACCTGGCCCATCATCATCATTTTCCTCGGCGTGATCCGTCTCGCCGAACGGGCCTTCCCCGTCGAACCGCCCCCGTTCAATCCCCAAGGAGGTGCCCAATGAGACGCGGTTCCATTGTCGGCCCACTGGTTTTAATCATCATTGGCGCCATCTTCCTGTTCCGCAACTTCATCCCGGACTTCCGGGTGATGGATATCCTGGGCCTCTATTGGCCGTGGCTGCTCATCGGCTGGGGAACGCTGCGCACGATCGAGGTGTTGAACTGGCACCACAAGGGCCAACTCACCCCGCGCGGCGGCATCCACGGCGGCGAATGGGCGCTGGTTGTCTTCATCTGCCTGCTCGGTAGCGGCATGTACGCCGCCCGCAACGCCAACCTCTTCCGCGCCGGCGGCATCAATCTGCCTAACTGGGACATCCTGGGCGAGCGCTTCGACTACCCCATCAACGGCACCCAAACCGCCGTTGGCAAGACACCCCGCATCGTCGTCGACAACTCCCGCGGCGACGCCCGCATCATCGGCGCCGAAGTGGAAGAGGTCCGCGTCACCGGCACCAAGACCATCCGCGCCCTCACCCGCGACGACGCCAACAAAGAAGACAAAAGCACCAACTTTGAAATCGTCCGCTCCGGCGACCAGATCATCATCCGCACCAACCTCGAACGGGCTTCCAACTCGCGCCAGGCACGGACGGAACTCGAAATTACGGTCCCCAAAGGCGCCACTGTTGAAACGCGTGGCAAGTTCGGCGACTTCGACATTGAAAACGTCACCGGCAACGTGGAAGTTTCCAGCGACAACGCCGGCGTCCGCATGAACAACATCGGCGGCGACGTCCGCGTCGACCTTCGCAAGAGCGACGTCGTGCGCATCATCAACGCCAAAGGCAACGTCGATATCAAGGGCCGCGGCCAGGACATTGAACTGGAAAACATCACCGGCAGCGCCGCCGTCGTCGGGCAGTATTCCGGCGAAATGAAGTTCCGCAACCTTTCGAAGCCGTTCCGCTTCGAAAGCCAGAACACGATCATTCGTATGGAACGGATTGATGGCGAAGTCGAACTGATGCAAGGCCACTTGAACGCCCGCCGCATCGCCGGCCCCATCCAGATCACCAGCAAGTCGAAGGACGTAGAACTCTCCGACTTCAGCGGCACCGTGGAAATCGATGTGGACCGCGGCGACATTCAACTCCGCCCGGCCAAGGCCATCACCGGCAAGATCAACGCCCGTACCCGCTCCGGCAACGCGGAACTGGTCCTCCCCGCCGGTGCGCTGCTGAACCTGAAAGCCGAGGTGAAGCGCGGCCAGATTGAGAACGATTTCGGTGGCCCGTTCAAGCTGACCGAAGATGGCCGCAACGCCACGCTCATCGGCTCTAACGGTGGTCCGGAAGTGAAGATCGAAGTCGACCGCGGCGAAATCAACGTTCGCAAGTGGTCGAGCGAAGACGCCCCCGCGCCGCCCGCCGCGCCGAAGCCGCCGGCCCCGCCGAAGACCCCTCTTGAAGAGGTCACCAAACAGTAACGGTCTTTCTCCTGCGAAAGAGGAGTCGTTGGGAAGCGCGCGGAACCTACCGCGCGCTTTTCTTTTCCACCAACAGAATCCGGATATCCATCACGTTGGTGCGGGTCGGACCGGTCTTCAGCAGATCGCCGGAAGCCTCTAAAAACCGGTAGCTATCGTTGTTTTCCAGGTCTGTGCGCGCACGGCGGCCCTTGGCCATCGCCCGCGCCACGGTCCCCGCATCGGCCAGTCCACCGGCGGCGTCCGTCGGCCCATCGGTGCCGTCCGTGCCAGCCGACAGCACCACGATCCCAGGCACGCCTTCCAACTCCATCCCGGCCACCAAAGCGAACTCCTGATTCCGCCCGCCCATGCCGGAACCGCGCAAGGTGACCGTAGTTTCGCCGCCCGACAGAATGCAAGCCGGCGCCGCTACTGGCCGGCCCGCGCGCTGCACTTCCCGCGCGATCTGCACGTGCATCCGCGCCACGTCCCGGGTTTCGCCCTCAATCGTGGTCGAAAGCACCAGCGGTTTGTACCCCAACTCTTTCGCTTTCAAAACGGCCGCATCCACCGATAACGCGTTGCTGCCGATGATGACATTCCGCACGCGCCCAAACAGCGGATCCCCCGGCTTCGGCGTCTCCACGCGCGGCACCGGCCGCGGCAAGGTCAGTTTGAACCGGGTCAGAATTTCGTCCACGCCGGCCCAGGTGGTCGGGTCCGGCGCCGTCGGCCCGCTGCCGATCGTGGACAGGTCGTCGCCAATCACGTCGCTCAAAATCAGCGTCAACACCTGCGCCGGCGCCGCCGCTCGGGCAAGCTGTCCGCCCTTGCTCCGCGACAGGTGCTTGCGCACGCAGTTCATCTCGTGAATATTGGCACCGGCGGCGAGCATCTGCCGGGTCAATCCCTGCTTCTCTTCCAGCGAAAAACCCTCCACCGGCAGCGGCATCAGCGCCGATGCGCCGCCGCTGATCAGGCAGATAACCAGATCGTCCCCTTCCGCCCGGGTGGCCAATGCCAGCACCTCGGCCGCCGCGTCCACCCCGCGTTGGTCCGGCACGGGATGCGCCGATTCCCGCAGTTGCACCCGCTTCAGCGGCAGCGTGTGCCCGTCCTTCACGATCACGCAACTCGCCGTAATCCGCTTGCCCAGCAGTTTCTCCACCGCCTTTGCCATCGGCGCGCAGGCCTTCCCGGCGCCCACCACGAACACATTCCGGATCTTGTCCAGCCGGTATCGCCCACCACCCGCCATCAGCACGCCATCGGCCACGCGCACGTGCCGCAGCAGCGCCTCCTCCGGGTCCGCCGCCCGCAAGGCCGCCTTGCAAATCGTCAACGCATCTTTCCGCAAACTCATCGCACAGCCTCCACAATCGCCCGTACCAGCGCGTCCAGGTCATCGTCCACAACCGCCACTCGCGCATCGGCCAGCGAATAATCGGCCACCCGCTTTTCGAACAACGCGCGAAACTGCGCCGGGTCCTTCGCCAGCGGCCGATGGGCGAAACCTTCCACCCGTCGCAGCGCCAGCTCAAACGGACAATCCAGCCAGACGCTCTTCCCCGCGCCCTTCATCACGTCCCGGTTCCGCGCGAACGTAAACGCCCCGCCCCCCAGCGCCACAACAGCGTCGCCGCCAGATACGCGCCCCCGCAATGCCGCATGTTCGGCATCCCGGAACGCCTGCTCCCCATCGTTCGAAAATATGTCGGCAATCGTCCGCCCGGTCGCCGCTTCTATATCGTCGTCCAAATCGACGAACGGCCAGCCCAGTTCCTCGGCCAGCCGCCGGCCAACCGTGGACTTCCCGCTTCCCATAAATCCAACCAGATAAATCGAATTACTCATCGCCAGCCGACTCCATCATCGCAAGCAACTGTCCGTCCACCAACCCCGGCGCCAGTCGCGACGCCGCCACAAGCGCCCAACCCAACGACGGCGTCAACACCGTCCGCGCGTCCTTCTCCATCCCATCGGCCACCGCCCGCGCCACCGCCTCCGCTGTGGAAGCGAACCGTTTCCCGCTCACAAGCTTCGCCGGCGGCCGCCCGCCGAGCACCGCCCCCTGAAACCCTGTCTGCACATACCCCGGACACACCAACATCGCCCCCACGCCCGTCCGCGCCAACTCCATTCGCAGCCCGCGCGTATAGGCCTCCAGCGCCGCCTTTGAAGCCGAATACAACGTGAACCACGGCAACGGCACCTTGCTCGCAATCGAGGCCACATTCACCACCAACCCCTGACCTCGCGCCACCATCCCCGGTGCCACCCGCTGCGTCAGATCCACCGCCCCAAAGAAATTCACCTCAAACATCCGCCGCAGTTCTTCCATCGGGCACTGCCACGACGGCGCATACACGCCCACACCGGCATTGTTGATCAACGCGTCAATCCGCCCCAACGCGCCCAGCGCCTCCGCTACCGCCCGTTCCCGGTCAGCGGCCACGCCCACATCGGCGCTTATCGAAACCGCCACGCCCGCCGACGGCCGCCGTGATACGCCGGCCACTCGCGCCCCACGCCGCGTCAACTCCACTGCCAGCGCCGCGCCGATCCCGCTCGACGCCCCCGTGAGAAATATGTTGCTGCCTTCTATCCGCAAGCGAAGCGATAATACTACCATGCCGGACGCACTGCTGCCCCTGTTCCCCCTAGGCCTCGTGCTCTTCCCGCGCACCAGTCTCCCGCTCCACATCTTCGAGGAGCGCTACAAACTCATGATCAACGAATGCCTCCAGGGCGATCGCGAATTTGGCGTGGTCCTGAACCTGGAAAAGGGCATCGCCTCCGTTGGTTGTTCCGCCCGCATTGACCGTGTCACGAAAACCTACGACGATGGCCGCCTGGATATCGAAACCACCGGCTTCCGCCGTTTTGAAATCGCCGAGCTCAACGAAGAGCAACCCTACCTCTCCGGTCACGTTACTTTTTTCGACGACGATTTCGACCCCGTCCCCACACCCGACGCCCTCATCCATAAAGCCATCGCCGGCTACTATGCCATCCGCGCGCTCAAAGTAGGCGAAGCGCTTCCGGACCCGAACCTGAACGACTACCAACTCAGCTTCCAACTCGCCCAGGCCGTCACAGACGTCCACTTCCGGCAAACGCTCCTCATGTCCCGCACCGAGTCGGGCCGCATCAAGCGACTGGCCGAATATTTCCCTCTAACCGCCGCCCGCGAACGTCGCAAGGAACATTTCCGCACCCTCGTCCCCCGCAACGGCCACGCCCGCCTCCTCCCCAGCTCATGACCCGCCAGCACCTCATCATCGACGCCGACGACACGCTCTGGGAGAACAACATCTTCTTCGAAAAGGCGTTCGACGAATTCGTCGACTTTCTGGATCACTCCCACCTGACGCCGACGCAGGTGCGCGACGTTCTCGACGCCATCGAAGCCGTCAACGCAAAGATCCACGGGTACGGCTCCAAAAACTTCGGCCGCAACCTTATTCAGACCTACGAAAAGCTGGCCCAGCGTCCCATCGCGCCGGACGATCTGAACACCATCGTCGGCTTCGCCGAAAACATCCTGAACCACCCCATCATCCTCCGCCCCGGCGTCGACGAGACACTCACCTACCTTCACGAGCGCCACGAATTAACGCTCTTCACCAAGGGGCACCCCGACGAACAGCGGATGAAGATCGACCGCAGCCATTTGGCCCCCTTCTTCCACCAC
>CANIFK010000006.1 GCA_947466555.1 Acidobacteriota bacterium
CTTCGACGGTGAGGATGGGGCGTTCCTTCAGGAGTTCGCTGCCGCGGGCGCGGAGGAAGCGATCCACTTCGTATTCGAGGAACTTGCGCATGGTGTCGCGGCCGTACTCCTTCTCCATGACCATGAGGGCGGAGTATTGGGCGAGCATTTCGCTGAGCGCGGTGGCGCCTTGCATGTTCGCGCCGATGACCTGATGGGCCCACCATTGGTGCGCCATTTCATGGGCGACGATGTAGAAGACCATGTCGATGTCGTCGGGCTTTTCCATCTTGGCGATGAAGCCGATGGCCTCCGAATAGGGCATAGTGCCGGGGAAGGCCTGGGCAAAGCTGGCGACGCGGGGGAACTCGATGATGCGGGCCTGTTTATGGGCGTAGGGGCCGAAGTTCCTCGTGTAGTAGTCCAATGACTTCTGCATGGACTTCATCATTTTCGGAACGTTCCAGACGTGTTCAGGGTGATAGTAGACCTCGGTTTTGACGCCATTCCACTCTTCGCGGGCCACCTGGTAGGAGGCGCTCATAAAGGAGTAGAAGTTCATTGAATCCTTGTCGAGTTTGTAGTGGAAGTGGCGGCGGTTGCCTTCGGTCCATTCCTTGAGCAGAGTCCCCGGCGCGATGGCGATTTGATCGGACGAGGTGGTGATGCGGGATTCGACGGAGACCCAGTCGGAACTGTTGGACAGGTAGGTGTTCATGCAGTTGGCGGTGCAGTTGCGCTCGAGCGCGGGCATGAGATCCTTTTCCGGGAGGCCGCGCTTTTTGCGGTCGTTGCGCTGGGAGAGTTCGCCGCCGGATTGGTAGCCGATGTCCGGGGCGATGCCGCTGTTGAAGAACGTCCCGTTCTGGTTGATCTGTAGGCCGCCGGTGGAGTTCTCGATACCCTTGGGTTCGCGCGTGGCGGTGAAGCGCATGTGACGGGTTTCGCCGGGCTGCATGGGAGGCGAGAGTTTGTAGATGTGGTAGCGCAGGCGCTTGTCGTCTTTGTCGAGTTTGGCGCCATCGACCTGGATGTCGTACTCATAGCCGCGGCTGGTGAGGAGGTGTAGGTCGGTGATGGGGGCCGTGTGTTTATTGACGATGAGCTGGTCTGCCTTGAGGATCATGGCGCGTCGCTCGGGGTAAATGTCGATGTCGTATTGAATGGCGGTGACGCGGGGTTGGGGTAGATTCTGGAATTTCTTGTAGGTCTTTTCGTACTCGGCGCGCATGTCGAGCATGGTTTCCGGGCCGATGATTTCGTTGCGAATGGCGGTGTTCCAATACAGCCAGCCGCCGAGGGCGGCGAAGAGCGCGGCGAAGGCGATGGCGGCGGATTTGAGTTTCGGATTGAAGGCGGCGAAGCGGCGGGCGAGAGAGGTTTCCTTGCCGCGCGGCCAGACGGCGGAGGTGATGGTGGCGAGGAGGAGCGCGGCGGCGGTCCAGTAGGCGGTGAACCACCACCAGCCAGAGAGGAAGGGCGCGTGGCCGTAGAAATCGGAGTAGACGAATTCGGGGCGCGACGGGTAGCGGACGAGGCGGGTGGCGACGTTGAGCGGGGCCCAGATGGCGCCGTTGGCAATGAGGAACGCGACGAAGGCGAAGTAGCCGATGTACTTGTTGGGCGAGAGGACGTGGATGAAAAACGCGAGGACGGCGAAGAAGACGAAGAGGGAGAAGTCGTAGAGGAAGAGCTCTTCGATGTAGAGGCCGAGTTGGTAACGATGGTAGCCGTAGGCGGCTTGCACGGCGATCCCGGTGAGCATCAGGACGGCATGGAGCAGCGCGAGGATGCCGAGGAGGGCGAGGAATTTGGACAGATAGCGGATCCAGGAGGGGTGGGGCGTGACGTCTTCGATTTCATCCATGCGGGCATCGCGTTCGCGCCAGACGAGGACGCCGGCGTAGTAGGTGACCATGGAGACGGTGAAGAGGTAGAGGGTGCTCTGGATGATGTTGAGGATCCAATAGGTGACCGGGTAGGTGCCGTTGCCGTAGCCTTCGCGGGCGTTGAGGATGACGTTGGGGATGGTGTTCAACAGGGCCGCGACGAGGAGGACGATGAAGGATGTGGTTTTGACGAGGCCCCAGAATTCGAAGGAGAGAAGGCGGCGGAGTTGTGACCAGGCGGAGTTGGGTTCGTAGTGAACTTCGGGGAGGGTGACGGCGAGTTGGGGGGCGGATTCGGCGATGGGGGCCTGGCCTTTTTTGACGCGATCAGAGAACGTGAAACGCCAGGCGGTGAAGGCAAACAGGCCGATGCCGACGGCGAGCCAGAGGAGGCGGTTCCAGAGCATCATGCCGGTGAGGCCGAGGGAGAGGGTGTTTTTGTCGGCGACGGTCCAGTATTTGGTGAGGATGGAGTAGGTGCGGGCGCCGAAGGGGTCGAGCAACATGCCGAGGGCTTCGTTGTCGAGGTCCTGTGTGAGCGTGTCGGCGACGGTGTAGGCGACGATCAGGAGGAGGGCGCCGATGAAGGAGGTGACTGTGCTGCGGGTGAGCGCGGCGATGCAGAAGATGACGGCGGAGATGAAGAGGGTGTTGGGGATGGCGAAGACGAGGATGGATTTGCCGTGCGCGGCCCAGACGATGGGGCCCCAGCGTTCGGCGTCGACCCAGGGCATGTAGGCGGCGAGGATGATGCCGAGGCTGATGCCGAGCATGGGGATGACGGAGACGGCGGCGGCGCCGAGGAAGCGGCCGAGGAGGAAGTGGAGCTTCTTGATGGGCGTGGAGAAGATGAGTTGGCTGGTGCCGTATTGGAAGTCGCGGGCGGCTGCGCCGTTGACGAAAGCGGTGGTCATGAGGAGCGTGAGCACGGCCATGATGGAGTAGAAATTCTGGATGACGTAGGGGGCGTTGCGGAAGGTATTTTCAAGCGCCGCGCCGATGGTGACTTTGTCGGAGCTGACGGCGGCGAAGACCATGGTGCCGACGATGAAGGTGAAGATCCACACCATCATGCCGCGCAGCCAGTAGCGGGCTTCGAAGGAAAAGATGTTCCAGATCATGGCTAGTTCAATCCGCCGATTTTGGCAAAGAAGACGTCTTCGAGGCTGGGGCTGGCGGGGATGAATTCGGCGTCGAGCGGTGTGTCGGAATAGACGTGAATGAGAGGCCGTCCGGCGACCATTTTGTTGGAGATGACTTTGTACTCGGCCTCGAATTGGGGGAGGTCGGCCTTGGCGATTTTGCGGCTGTAGATACGGCCCTCGAGCGATTCGACGGCGGCTTCCGGGCCGCCTTCGTAGAGGACGCGGCCCTTATGAATGATGGCCATTTTGCTGCAGAGTTCGAGGACGTCTTCGACGATGTGGGTGGAGAGGATGACGATCACTTTTTCGCCCACTTCGGCGAGGAGGTTGTAGAAGCGATTGCGCTCGCCGGGGTCGAGGCCGGCGGTGGGTTCGTCGACGATTAAGAGCTGGGGATTGCCGATCAGCGCCTGGGCAATGCCGAAGCGCTGGCGCATGCCGCCGGAGTAGCTGGCGAGGGCTTTTTTGCGGTGTTCGAAGAGGTTGACTTTGTTGAGCATCGCGTCGACGAGGCGCTTGCGTTCGCCGGAGTTTGTGACGCCTTTGAGGAGGGCGAGATGGTCCAGCATGTCGACGGCGGAGATGCGGGGATAGACGCCGAAGTCCTGCGGGAGATAGCCGAGGCGCTGGCGGACGGCGTCGCGGTTTTTGAGCACGTCGATGTCGCCGAGGGTGGCGCTGCCGGAGTCGGCATCCTGGAGCGTGGCGATGGTGCGCATAAGCGTGGACTTACCCGCGCCATTTTGGCCGAGGAGGCCGTACATGCCTTGCGGGATGGAGAGCGTTACGTTGTCGAGCGCCTTGACGCCGTTGGCATAAGTTTTGGATAAGTTCTGTATCAGTAGTTCCATCGAATAGTCCCCAGATGATTGTAGGAGAATAAGGACCGTGTTACGACGCGCCTTTCTATCCCTCCCTCTCCTCGCCACCGCCCCGCCCATTCCTGTCGGTGTCATCGCACACCGCGCCGCCCACGAACATCATCCCGAAAACTCGCTCGAAGCCGTCCGCGCGGCGATAGAAATGGGCGTTCATTGGGTCGAACTCGACGTTCGCACCGCCCCCGATGGCACACTCGTCCTCAAGCACGACGCCCTCACCCCTGATGACAACAACCTCGCCCGTTTCGACGACGCCCTAGACCTCCTCGCCGCTTCGAAGATCGTCCATCTCTACCTCGACTGGAAATCCGCTACCCCCGAAGCCATCGCCAAAACGCTCCAGCGCCACAACATGGTCGGCCGTGCCAACGTCTACGCCAGCGTCGAGAAGCTCACCGCGCTCAAAGCCATCGAGCCCTCCGCCCACGTGATGCCCGAAGCCGTCTCCGCCGATCATCTCCACAAAGTCATCGCCACGCTCCACCCCTTCACCATCGCCTTCGATCGCCGCGATTTCAAGGAACCCATCATCGACATCGCTCGCCAGGCCAAGCTCAATATCTTCGTCGATTGCCTCGGAGCGGACGACAACAAAGAGTCCTGGTTCAACGCCATTCGTCTCCGCGCCACCGCCATTCAGACCGACAAACCCTCTGAGCTCCAGGCCCTTCTCGGCTACACAAAACGGGGATAGTATAGGGGCATGCAACGTCGCAACTTACTCAAGACCGCTGCCGCCGGCCTCACCATTCTGAAGAGCGGCACCCTGCGTGGACAGAACGCTCCGAGTAATAAATTGAACATTGCGCTGGTTGGTGTGTGGGGGCGCGGGACCGCGCACTACAACACGATGCGCGATGAAAACGTTGTTGCCATCTGCGACATCAACGACCTGCGCACGAAGGAAGCCCTCGCGCTGTTCCCGAAGGCGAAGACCTACTACGACTGGCGTCCGATGCTGGACCAGAAAGATGTGGATGCGGTGATCATCTGCACGGCGGATCATCATCACGCGTTCATCGCCAACTGGGCGCTGAACCGGAACAAGCATGTTTACTGCGAAAAGCCGCTGGGGATTTCGGTGGAAGAGGCGCGGACGGTGCGCGCGAACTACCTGAGCCGCCGGGCCAAGGTGGCCACGCAGCACGGCACGCAGCGGCACGCGTACCCGAACTTTGAACGGTTGCGGGAGTTGATTCTGGATGGCGCGATCGGCGAGTTGAAGCGGGTCCACAGCTGGGATGCGCGGCAGTTGCCGCGGCCGGGGTATCCGAAGGCCGAAGGCCAGCCGCCGGCTTCGTTGCACTATGAACAGTGGATTGGGCCGTCGCCGTATCATCCGTACAGCCCGCAGTATTTCGGCGGGTCAGCCGGGTTGAACTGTTTGTTCTGGAACATGTACCGCGACTTCGGCGTGGGTCAGATGGGCGACATGGGCGCGCACACGATGGACCTGGTGTGGAACGTCGTCGATGGCGGCGCGCCGACGTCGATCGACATCGACCGCGACCTCAGCGACAAGTACAATCCGGACATCTGCCCGGTGAAGCTGAAGGCGCATTTCATGCAGCCGGCCAATAGCTGGCGCGGACCGATTGAGCTGGTGTGGTATCAGGGCGGGTTGAAGCCCGACGCGCCGAAGAGCTACATCAACTTGGCGAACGTGGGGAATGGCGCGATCTTTGAAGGGACGAAGGGCTCGATCTTCGCCGACTTCACAACGCGCGTGATCATCCCGAACAACGACGACGGCGACCTGACTTATTACAAGCGGCGCGATTCCGGAAACCTGATTCCGTTGATTCAGGGCACCGGGCAGCAGACCCAGGCGCAGGCTCCGCGGGGTGGCGGCGGTGGCCGGCCAGGCGGCGGGCGGCCGAACGCGGCGGCGCTGCCTCCGGGCTTCACAGCGCAGCCGAACGCCACGCCCACTGCCACCGGGTTCCCGGACATCCAGATGCTGGACGGCAAGGTGCCGGCGGCGCTGGGATTGCCCAACACGTCGGTGACGGCGATGGTGGAGAATCCGAACGCGCGGCGCGGCGGCGATGTGTTCCAGCAGGACTGGATCGACGCCTGCAAGGGGAAGAACGACAAGATCGTCAACGGCACCAGCACGAAGACGCACTGCGACTTCGACTATGCCGGGACGATGATTGAGCAGATGCTGTTGGGCCTGGTGGCGCACCGCGCGGGCAAGAAGCTGGAGTACGATCCGGCGACGGGCCGCGTGACCAACATGAACGAAGCCAATGATTACCTGAAGCGCACCTACCGTCCGAACTGGACGCTGAACGGTTAGAGGTCTTTCAACAACCACTGTACGGCGCGGCGTTGCATCTTGGTATGCTCGCCCGCCCACAGTGCGTGGATGGTGTGGCCGACGGCGGTGAAGACGACGCGGCCCTTGCCGTAGTCGTAGGCCCAGCCGGCGACGGACTTGGTGCCGTGTTTGTCGAAGGTCAGGCCGTCGATGTTCTCGGCTTCAAGAATGATGTGCTTCGGATCTTTGTCGTATTCGACGTAGTGCTGTTCATCGTTGGTGATGAACGGCTTCAGGCCCTGCGTGATGGGGTGCGAGTTTTTGCTGGCGCGGACTTCGAAGGGGCGCAGCGGGGGGTGGCCGATGTAGGCGCCGCCCTGGACGTCGCGGTAGGTCTTGGACGAGAGCGAGACGTGGCTGTTGTTGTGGAGCGAGTAGAAGCCGTTGCCGGCCATGACGAATTCTTTGAGGGCGACGGCCTGTTCTTCCTTCAGCCACTGGGCGGGCTTGGCTTCCGGGAAGTCCTTGCGATTTTCGAGGCCGGCGGCGTAGGCGGTGTAGGCGTCGGGGCCGAGGTAGCCATCAGGCCAGATCATGCCATCGCGGAGGCAGAGGAAGAGCTGGTAGCCCTTGAGTTTGGCGGCGGTGAGTTCGTCGTAGTGGATGGTGTAATCGACGGCGAGGTTCATGCCGTCGAAGACTTTGTTGAGCCCGACGCGGATGTAGTCGGGGTTGTGATATCGATCGCCGATGAGGGCGAGGACGCGACGGCGGGGCTGCGCCGAAGCGCACCCCGCCATCACGCCACCGATGAAGGTTCGGCGGTTTACCATTGGATGCGACCGACCAGAACGTGGTGCATACGGGCGGTACCGATGTCAGAGAAGCTGCCACGGGTGCCGGTGAACTTGCCGAAGGAGGCAAGGCTGTTGACGTTGTAGGACGAGCCGGGGTCGGCCAGCTGCGGTTCCTTGGTGGGGTTGTTGCAATCCCAACGGAGGACGATGCGGACGCGCTCGGTGATTTTGAAATCCTTGGAGAGCGACAGTTGGGTCCACTTCATCCCGGGGGATTCCAGGATGTTGCGGCCCATGGTGCCCGCGGTGAACGGGGCGGGATAGGCGAAGCCGGCGTTGTTGAAATAGGGGTTCTGTGCGGTGAAGGGGAAGCGGTTGGGGCCCACTTCGTAGTCCTTGACCACAAGCTGATCGGCAGGCAACAGCGTGTTCGGCCGCAACATGCCGGGCAGGTAGCGATTCGGGCCACCGGCCGCGGTCATCAGCAGGGGCGGGCCGCTCTGGAAGGTTTGGGTCCAGGCGATATCCCAACCGCCGAAGGCCAGGTCCTTCAGGCCGCCGCTGCTCATGAACTTCCGGCCTTTGCCGAAGGGAAGTTCGTAGGTCAATACGCTCACCAGGCGGTGGCGAATGTCGTAGGAGGCGCGGCCCTTTTCCAGGCGGCGATTGTAGAAGGTGATGCCGCTGCGGCCACCGTCGTCGTCACCGTCGTTCAGCGTCTTGCCGAGTTGGTAGAACGTGTTCAACGTCATGCCCTGGGCGAAGCGCCGCTCCACGCGGAAGGTGCCGGAGTGGTGCGAGTTGTGGCCGTAGTTCGAGTAGTGCTGAATGGAGCCGAACTGCGGGTAGGGCTTGTAGTTCTGCGTCGCGGCGAAGATCTGGTTCAGCACAGTCGGGTCGGAGGAGATGTTCAACGGGATCGCGTTGATGTCCCAGTTGTTCAACAGGCCGATGCCTTGGGAGCCCTGGTAGTTGACCTCGGTGAGCCAGGTCTTGGAGAGCTGGAACTGGAAGCCGCCGGACCACATCATGACGTAGGGCATACGCATGTTGGGATCGAACCAGGAGACGTTGCGGGCGCCGTAGTTGGTGCCCTGGAAGGGAACGGTTCCATCGGCGGCAGTGGGGAATGCGACGCGGCCGGGGCCCTGCGAAAGCAGGAACGCGTGACGCGGGTCGCCCGGGGCGGCCTGCACGTTGGCGGTGGCGACGTATTCTTCAAAGTTCTGCCCGATGCCGTTGGTCATCAGATCCACGGTGTACATGCCGAAGCTGGAACGGAAGACGACGCGCGGGTGGAGGTTCCAGGCCATGCCGAGGCGCGGCTGGAAGTTGTTCAGGTCGCGGGTGGCCAGGTTGCCGCCGCCGTGGAGGATGGCGCCCTTACGACCGGTGAGCGGGTCGGTGGCGGTGGGGTCGAACTGGGACTGCTGGCCATGCTTGGTGGAGAAGGGCGATTCGTAGCTCCAGCGCATGCCGAGTTCAACGGTCAGGTTGCGGCGCGGGCGCCACGTGGTCTGCCCGTAGAAAGCCTGCGACCACCACTGGGGAAGCCAGGTGGCGTTGTTCTGCTGGAAGACGCCCTGGCCAACGGTGCCGAGCAGGAAGCTGGCGAACGCGTTGCCGGTGTTGGGCGTGAACGGCGCTTCGGTTCCGGCCATGCGGTACTGGCCCGAGGGCAGCGAGCCCGGGAGCGAGTTGTAGCCGATGCGCATCACTTCGTAGCCGAACTTCATGGTGTGTTTGCCGGCCACTTTGGTGAAGTTGTTCTGGAAGGTGTAGTCGGTCGAAACGTCGAGGGACTTGCCCCCCGGTCCAAGGCCGTAGAAGGCGCCGCCGCCGGAGTTCTGGAACTGCGGGAAGGTTTCGTCGGAGACACCGGGGATGCCGAGTTTCTTGGCCCAACCGGCGTTGAAGCTTTCCGGGATGGCGCTGTTGACGCGGCGGTTGAAGCCCAGGCGCATTTCGTTAATGGCGGTGGGGCTGAAGGTGTAGGTGTCGGAGATGGCGATGTTGTGCTGGTCAAGCGGCTTGATGTAGACGTTGCCGTACACGGTTTCGGTGAGCTCGCGAACCGGGCGCTCCGCGCTGCGATGACGGACGCGGGAGTAGCGGCCGAAGATGCGGTGGTTGGTGCTGAACTGGTGGTCCAGCTTGGCGTCGTAGCGCTGGAAGATGTAGGATCCGCCGGCGTTATAGGTGAGGTTGTTCACGGGGCCGGAGGGCTGAATGGTGCCCGAATCGGAGGCGTCGCGCCAGGGCTTCAGGGCGATGAGATTTTTCGCTACCGGGTCGAACATGGACAACGGGATCTGGTTATTCGGGAACGGATCGCGGGTCCAGGTGGTGCCGTTCTGGCGCGTGGTGAAGGGGTTGTAGATGGGCAGACCGCGGCCGCCGAAGCTGAAATTACCGGCGTACATTTCCGCGCTGGGAACGGTGACGACCACCGATTCGGTCAGGATTTCGCGATGTTCCTGGAAGCCGCCGAAGAAGAACGTCTTGTCCTTGATGATCTTGCCCGACGCAGTGCCGCCCCACTCCTGATAGCGGAAGGTGCCGGTGGCCGGCAGCTGTTCCAGGTAGTGGCGATGGCGTGTTCGGATGTCGATGTAGCGGTCTTCAAAGTTGCCGTGAAACTGGTTGGCGCCGCTCTTGAAGACGACGCTCAACTGGCCGCCGGCGGAGTGGCCGAACTCGGCGGGTGTACCGGAGGTCCACATCTTGAATTCCTGAATGGCGTCGAGCGAGGCGATCATGGTGCGCTGATAGTCGCCCACCTGCCCGACGGCGGGTTCCTTGCCGCTAACGCCGTCCATGGAGTAGCCGATGGCCCGCTGGCGCTGACCGACGGCGTGTTGGCCATTGATATTGGTCATGCCGGGCATGTAGAGCAGCACGCGGTGCACGAACTTCTGCATGACAGGCAGCTTCTGGACGACGTCGCCATCGAGCACCTGGCCCGAGCCGGCCGTTTCGGTTTCCAGAAGAGGAGCCGCGGCGTCCACTTTTACCGAGTCGGAAACGTTGCCGACTTCGAGGACCACATCAATGCGCGGGGATTCGTTGATACGGAGTACCAGCCCGCTCTGCACAAATTTCTTGAAGCCTTGTGCTTCGGCGACTACCTCGTAGTTACCGGATGAAAGGTTCGGAATGTAGTAGGCGCCATTGGCGTTGGTTTGCCCTTCCGAGGCAAACTGCGTACCGGTATTGCGTACCGTCACACGAACGCCGGGAACTACGGCACCGGTGGAATCGGACACGGTACCGACGACGGTGGCCGTGCCGGTAGATTGCGCCAACATGGGCAGCGCGGCAATCAATAAAATTGCCAGACGAGACAACATAGTAACCTCCCTCCAAATCAAACGGGTTCCGCGCGGTGGCGGAAGTTTTGTATTAGCCTGATGAAATTTAACGACCCGGTCAATGAAGCCGTTCAAAATAGTTGAACCTACGTACGGGCGCTGGCCGCAAGCGACTGAAAACCCACCAGGTGGGAAAGCTCTGTTGCCGTTGCTCGCACGGCTGTGGCGAGCGATGCCGATGGGGTTCGGTAGTACCGTTGGCTGGGCATGGAGATGCTGATGGCTCCGATGGTGGCGCCAGTCCAATCGCGAACCGCGGCGCCTACGCAACAAGCCCCACCGGCACTTTCCTCCAGGTCCAGGCTGAAGCCCTGGCTGTGGGTTTTGCGGAGCTCCGTCTCCAGTACAGCGAGCTGAGTAATAGTATTTGGCGCCGAGCGCGGGGTTCCCTTCTGTTCGAGATAGCGCAGCGCCATCTCGTGATCGATGTTCGCCATGATGGCTTTGCCGAGAGCGGTGCAGTGGGCGGCGGCGGTGGCGCCGAAGTTGGCCTTGAAGGGAACTTCGGCGGTGCTGTCGAACTGGTCGGCGAGGAAGATGTCGAACTCCTGAGGATCGAAGATCGCCAGGTGGGCGGTGGCCTCTACCTCTTCGGAGAGGCGAACCAGGAGCGGGCGCGCGGCCTCTCTCAATTCATTGCGCTGAAAAGCGGCGAGCCCGATTTTCATAAGACCAACGCCGAGGCGATACGTCTTTGTCTGCGGGTTTTGCTCCACAAAACCGCAATGTTTCAGCGACGACAGAATGCGATGCACGTCGCTGGGCAAGAGTCCGGTACGGCGTGCGAGGTCGGTCACACCCAGACTGGGACGTTGTCTGAATTCCCCAAGTACGCGGCAAACTTTGCTGATCGTGGTAGCGGGCTTCATGCAGCAGCCTATCCGGCCATAGCGAGCGGCCAGTGGGAGTATATATTTCGCCGGGACGGGCCGTCAAGCACTGCTATATCAACTGATACGATGTGACTCACGACTTTCGAAATGAACGCTAACCTCCCTATCAACGGAATTACTCCGCCACTCGTGACGCCGCTTACGGCGCCGGACCAACTGGACGCCGCCGCCTTTGGACGAATCAGCGATCGCGCCATCGATGCCGGGGTGACCGGCCTCTTTGTTTTAGGCACGACGGGCGAAGGCCCCAGCCTGTCGCAGACGCTGAAGAGGGAGGTGGTGAAGCGCTGCTGCGAGATCGCGGCGGGGCGGGTGCCGGTGCTGGCCGGGTTGATCGAAGCGTCGACGGACGACGCACTGCGGCTCGCGGATTATTCGGCCGAACAGGGCGCCGGTGCGCTGGTGTTGACGCCGCCGTTCTACTTCCCGATTTCGCAGGAGGCCGTCATTCAATGGGCGGAGCGGCTGATTCCGCGCTTGCCATTGCCGGTGTATCTCTACAACATTCCCGTTTTCACGAAGGTTCCGTTTGAGCCGGAGACGTTTGCGCATTTGGCGCAACTGACGCAAGTTTGCGGAATCAAGGACTCTGGCGGGGACCTGACCAAACTAGCCCGGACGCGGGCGCTGTTGCCGGACATGCCGATACTTTGGGGGCCGGAAGAGATTCTGCTGGAGGCGATGGAGGCCGGCGCGACGGGCGGCGTGAACGGCGGAGCGAATCTGTTTCCCGAGTTGTACGTTGCGTTGTACCGGGCGATTGAGAGCGGGGACAAGCCGCGTGCTCGCCGGTTGCAGGATATCGTGGCGCGGATCGGGCGGGAAGTTTACAATGCCGCCGGTAGCCCCGGATTCGTTTTTGGTATTAAATGTGCGTTGGAAGAGTTAGGATTGGCCGGGCCGCTTCCGGCCGAGCCGCTGACAATTCCCTCCGACGCGGTGCGCGCCAGAATCAGCGCCGCCATTCGCGATATCGCGCAAATTCTTGAAGTGTCATAAGGACCTCCGACCATGAAACTACTTCGCAACTACATTCCACTACTGGCGCTATTTGCCATCTGCGTTCCGGCCGCGTTTGCCCAGAATGTGAGCGGTTCGATCACCGGCGTGGTGACCGACCCCAGTGGCGGCACGGTGCCGAATGCGCGGGCTTCGGCGAGGAACGCCGGAACGGGCGCGGTGTTCAACGCCCAGTCGGACGGGGACGGCACCTACTGGTTGCGCAACCTGCCGGTTGGCGCCTACACGGTGAATGTGGAGGCCGGAGGATTTCAGAAGTTTGAAGCGAAGGACGTGCGGTTGCAGGTGAACGAAGTGGCGCGCGTGGACGTGCGGATGACCGTGGGCGCGCTGACGGAGACCGTTACGGTACAGGGGAGCGCGGTGGCCGTGGATACGACCACATCAACGCTGAAGTCGGTTGTCGACCAGAAGCGCATTGAGGAACTGCCGTTGAATGGCCGCAATGCGACGCAGTTGATGCGGCTGATTGTGGGCGTGACGAACGACCCCAATGCCAACGTGACATCCGGGACAACCTATCCGGGAACGAACCCGGTTTCGGTGAATGGAAGCCGGTCAAACGCGACCAACTACGTGCTGGACGGCGCACAGAACAACGACGTGTATTCCAACGCGCCCAGCCCGCTCCCCAACCCCGACGCGCTGCAGGAGTTCAGCGTGCAGACCAACAACTTCTCGGCGGAATTCGGGCGTCAATCCGGCGGCGTGGTGAACGCGATCACGAAATCCGGTACCAACGAACTGCACGGATCGGCGTTTGAGTTTCTGCGCAACAACGCACTGAATGCCACCAACTTCTTCTCCCCCGTGGTGAACGGCGCCAAGCTGACCGACGGCCTGAAGCGCAATCAATTCGGCGGCACGCTGGGTGGCCCGCTGACGATTCCGAACGTCTACAACGGCAAGGACAAGACGTTCTTCTTCGTCTCCTACCAGTCCACGATCATCAAACGCGCCCCGGTTTCGGCGCAGCGAATTGTGGCCACCGCGGCGCAGAAGGCGGGCGATTTCTCCGCGCTGACTCGGGCCCTGCGCGATCCTTTGACCAATCAGCCGTATCCGGGTAATCGCATTCCGGCGGCGCAGTTGAACCCGATCTCACGGCAGATCCTGGACAAAATTCCGAGCCCCGTCTCCGGCAACAGCATCTTCACGGCGGCCCCGAACGACTCCAACGACGACCAGTTCCTGGCGCGCGGCGATCATTCGTTTTCGGATAAGAACCGCATCTCCGGCCGCTACTATCGCAGCTGGGCCAGCGCGTCGGCATCGTTGAATCCCAACAACTATCTGGAACGCAACAGCGGCGGGCAGTGGATCAACGAATCCGTCTCGTTCACGGATACCCACAGCTTCACTCCGACGCTCATCAACCAGGCCTTGTTCAGCTTCACGCGCACCGATGGGTTCTTCGTTCCGCCGCAGCCGGACAAGAGCCTTGCCTCGTTCGGCTTGAACTATTACAACGATCCGATCATCAAATGGGACATCGATATCGCCGGCTACTTCCGCATTGACACCGGCGACACGAACTCGTTCCCGCGCAAGGAACTACAGTACCTGGACACGCTGCGCTGGTCCAAGGGCAAGCACCAGATCACAATGGGCGGGGAGTATTCGCACGGCTCCAACGACATCGTGAACAACTTCCGCGCCAACGGGCAGTGGAGTTTCAATGGCAGCGCGCCTTTCACAACCGACGGCCTGGCGGACTTCATGATCGGCCGGTTCAACTCACTGACGCAGGGCATTGGCGAATACAAGGGAACCCGCGTGCGGCGATTCTCTGGCTTTGTGCAGGATTCCTGGAAGGTATCGCGCCGGCTCACGGTGGATATCGGCGCCCGGTGGGAGCCGTTCATCCCCTATACCGACGCGCTCAACAAGATCGCCGTATGGCGGCCGAACGAGCAATCCACCCGCTACGTGAATGCGCCGAAGGGTGTCATCTACTCCGGCGACTCCACGGTTCCGAAGGGCACCGTGCCCACGATCTGGACCAACCTTGGGCCGCGCGTCGGCTTCGCGTGGGACATCTTCGGTGATGGCAAGACGTCGCTCCGCGGCGGGTATGGCGTCTTCTACGACTGGACGAATACGATTTCGACGAACAGCCAGGCCACGCAGGCGCCGTTCGGCACGGTGGTGACGGTGTTCGGCAACAACACGAACAGCTTCAACAATCCGTGGGCGGGCACAGCGAATCCGTTCCCGGCATCGCTCAACCCGGATTCGAAAGCGGCATTCCCGCAGTTCTCCTCGCAGTTCCTGTACGCCGCCGATTTCCGCAATCCGTACGTGCAGTCCTGGAACATGACGCTGGAACGGGAAGTCTACGGCGGCTTCATTCTGCGGACTTCCTATGCGGCGTCCAAAGGGACGCGGCTCGGCGTCGGACGTGAGTTGAACCCGGCGACCTACGCGGTGGGCGCGACGACGGCCACGACCAATCAGCGCCGTCCGCTCGGACCGGCCCTGGGCTCGACCCCGATCATGGAGAGCGTCAGCAACTCCACCTTCCATTCGCTGCAGTTTACGTTGGAGCGCCGGTTCGCCAAGGGCGTGACGATTCTGACGAACTACCAGTTCGCCAAGTCCATCGACGATACGTCCCAGAACAAAGTGAACGGCATCACGCGTACGAATCCGTTCAGCCAGTCCTACGACAAAGGCCTGTCGGAATTCCACCGGGCGCACGTGTTCAACTTCTCGGGCCTGTGGGATCTGCCGTGGTCGCCGAAGTCCGGTATGGCCCGGACGCTGTTGGGCGGCTGGAGCATGAACGGCATCATCAACCTCAACACCGGGCAACCGTTCACGGTGGGCAGCGGTGTGGACAATGCCCGCACGGGCGCCGGCGGCCAGCGCGCCGATTTGATCGGCGATCCGAACATGGGCGGGGACCGGTCGCGGCAGGCTGTGATCACCGAATATCTGCGCAAGGCGGCATTCGCGCCGAACGCGATTGGAACCTATGGCAACCTGGGCCGCAACACGTTCTTCGGCCCCGGCTTCGCCAATGTGGACGCGGGCCTGGTGAAGAACTTCAAGTGGAACGAACGGGTGAACACCTTCCTGCGGTTTGAGGCCTTCAATGTGCTGAACCGCGTGAACCTGAACAATCCGACGACCGCCCAGAACAACGCGAATTTCATGCGCATCACCAGCGCAGGCGATCCGCGCATTCTGCAGGTCGCGTTGCGCGTGACGTTCTAACGCATCAGCTCCAACGCTGCCCGGATATAGACCTCACCGGTCATCTCGCCGAGAGAAACGCGCGAGATGTACCGGTAGGCCGGGAAGCTATCGAAGTCCACTTGCGTGAGCATGTAGCCGAAAGCATCGTTGGTGAGGCCGAACAGGAATTTGTGTTCGGCCTTCATCTTCCGCTTGAGGAAGAAGCCGATGTTGGGCAGCGCTTCGCCGGGGATGGTGAGCACTTCGGCGTTGCCCAGGCGAACCCAGTTGACCTGCGTCTCCACGGTCCGGTCGGAGGCGCGGTGGGGGTACTTGAGCGGTGAGTTCGTCACCACTTGCCACATGTCGTCCGACTCTACGCGGAAGCGGACACGCGTGGCGCGGACGGCGAGTTCCGGGCGCGGTTGCCAAGCGGCGGGCCCGATGATGCGGAGCGATTCGCTGGCGAGCAGGCCGCCGATGCGCTCGCATTCTGCCCATGTGCGGTCGTCGCTCCAATAGGCGCGCAGCGGGTCGCGGGACTTTTGCAGGTCGCGATTATCGGCGGTGATCATGCCGCCCTGCGCGCCGTTCAGGAAGAGCGCCATGCCGCCGAAGGAGGCTTCGAGTTGGTCGCAGAGAGGGCCCACCATGTCGGGGCTGAGGATGCCGACCTTGCTGCCGAGCACTTCGGGGTGGATCGCGTAATTGACGAGCGTGGCGATGGGCGCGGCGCCAGCCGCGCCGCGGACCTGGATGACGCCGGCGCGACGGTCGTAGAGATCGGGCGCGTAATAGTTGTAGGCGATCTTTCCCTTGGCCTCACCGCTGGCGACGCGGATTTCAGCGGGCGCCAGCTTGCCCACGGCCTCGTTGACGGCGGCGGCGATCTGCTCGGCGACGAACTGCATGTAGGCGAGCGATCCGGTATGCCCGCCCTTGCCATCGGGGAGGGCGTAGCTATCGGGCGCGCTGTGGGTATGCGTAGCGCCGATCAGGATGCGGTCGGCGGCGACGCCTTTCACCAGCGCGCGGGCGCGGTCGCCGAGGACGGAGGGGAAGCCGAGCGAATCGACGCTGACGATGGCCAGCGTTTCCGCGCCGGAGCGGAAGACGAGGGCCTTGGCGAACAGGTCGCCCTTCTTGCCGGTGACGGGATTCGACGGGCCCATGCCGCCGGTGACGGGCAGGAGCGGATCGGGGGTGATGAGGCGTTTGGCGGCCGCGGCCTGAAACGAACCCGGGGCCTGGGCCAGGGCGAGCGAGGCGAGGAAGGAGCGTCGATCCATGCCTCCATCATAGGAAAGTAAAAATCTGTGATCGATTGGGCCCCGAGTTCTCGTGTGTCTCAGTGGAGGCGCTGGGAACATGAGCAACGGAATCGGAATGACATTGACGGGCGGGTACGCGGCATCGCATCCGGTGGAGCCGATGCTGCCGATTCTGGTGGCGCCCTCGACGCGGGTGGAGCGAAACGTGATCCGGCAGGAGCTGGTGACGGTGGCCTGCTGGCGTTTGAACGATTTGCGATTCGACTTCGACAGTTCTTTCGTGATGCCGGCGGCGGCGAACGAACTGGCCGCATTGCGCAAGGTGTGCGATGCGCACCCGGACTCGCCGCTGTCCATTTTTGGGCACTCCGATCCGACCGGCGACGAAGACTACAACAAGGTTCTGAGCGGCCGCCGGGCGGAGGCCATCTATGCTGTTCTGACCCACGACGTAGCCCGGTGGGAGCGGCTCTATACCAGCCAGACCGGCGGCGACAACTGGGGCCCGAAGAACGTGAAGCTGATGCTGGAGGCGCTGGGCTACGCCAAGGTGACGCCGTTCCAGAAGGACAACGCTTTGCCCGCCGATGGCGTGGCCGGGCCGAAGACCCGGGCGGCGCTGTTTGCCAGGTATTTCCAGTTTCTGTTCCCCATTCCGCTGGCGAAGGACGCGTTCCTTGGGCGTGGTTTGGATGCCGATGGGAAAGCGGATTTCCAGGGCTGCGGCGAGTTCAATCCGGCTGTTGTCTTCTCCGCCGCCGAGGAGGCGGCGTTGACGAAGACCGAACGCGACGCCGAGAACGGACCGAACCGCCGCGTGCTGATCCTCTTCTTCCGGCCAGGCACGGTGATCCCGGCGGAGAAGTGGCCGTGCCCGCGGGTGTCGGAAGACAGTGCGGGCTGCCGCCGGCGCTTCTGGTCCGACGCGCCGAGACGCCGTTCGTGCCAAACGGAGCGGCGCACGTTTGCCGACAACGACGACACGTTCGGGTGCCGGTTCTACCACCGGCTAGCGGCGCACTCGCCTTGCGAGATCAGCAGCGCTCGGCTCTTGTTTGTGGAGATCTTTATCGACCTCGCCGCGGATGGCGATGGCCTGACGGATGAGTTTCAACTGGTCAGCGCCGATGGGGAGTACAACCAGACGCTGGTGCGCTCCCAGGCGCAACAGCGCACGCCGACGCAGGTGGTGCTGGTCTTCACCAATGTGATTGCGGGCCAATTGTACTCGCTCTATCACTACCCCGCGCCGGATGTGAAGTACACGGTGTTCGCCAAAGTGCCCTTCGATTCGCTCAGCTACACCGGCGCAGGGGAAAGCGACTTCCGTCAGATTCATATCGTCGACTACGCTCCGGAGCCGCCGATTTCCATTGCGTGTGACGATCCGGTCTTCGACGGCCTGTCGCTCGACTACGCCCCCACACGAACCCGCTACGCCGATCCGCATGTGTCCGGTGTAGCTTGCTGCGAGGTATAGCCATGACTGATGTAGTGGAAATGGAACCCCAGATCTCCGAGCCGCCGCAGGCCGAAGAAAACCTGGATGGCACGGTCTTCAGCCCGGCGTTCCGGTTCGTGGAGTGGCGGTCGTACTACGTCAGCACGGGGAACTATTCCGACTGGGGGCCGGATGTGGACTTCGTCGATCCCGCCGCGAAGAATCAACCTGCCTACCAGGAGTTGGAGCGGAAATGGGTCTACGTTTTCCGCGATCTCTGCGGGGAACTGAGCTGGACTGGCGAGTTCTACGCGGCCGACGGGCAGTCGTTGCAGCCGGTGTATCTGGAGGGGTTTGAAGATCGCGAACGAGAGGATCGTCCGGAGCCATCCGCGGCCATTCAGAAGTTGCGTTTGCCGCACACCGTGAACGGCCACCCGGCTTACTACTACGTGTTAGCCTCGCGGATCCGGCTGCCGATTGATGTGATTCATCAGCTGGTGACGAACAAGCGCGTGCGTGCGCTGCTGCCGTGTTTGAACGTAAAGACGCGCGATTATTCGGAGAATCCGGACCGCGACCAGCAAGCCCAGCGGCTGCAGTGGACCGGCGAAGAGTGGCTGCTGTGCGCGGTGGATCCGTTGACGATTGCGCTGACGTTGTCGGACATCTACCGGGACGCTTGCGACCTGCGGATCCGTTATGTTGCCATCGGGGACGCCAAGAGCTTTGGCGACAAACTGAAGGTGCAGGAGCGGGATTCGAAGAAGATCGTCGGCAAGATGATCAATGGGTTGGTGGAGAAGGACGCGGCAATGGCGGAGAAGATCCTGCCGTTGCTGAAGGGCGAGTCGCTGGCGAGTATCGACTCGTTTTTGAAGAAGGAAGAAGCGACGATTGAACGGCTGCTGCGCGCCGCGGATCGCTGTGCCGCCACGCTTTGCAATTGGCTCTGCGGGGAGCTGTTTCAACTCACGCAAACTGCGTACTTCATACACGAATCCTGGGACACCGCGAAGTTTTTGAATGTCTATGGGCAGGCGATTGACAGGCTGTTTGAGTCTGGTCCCGGCAAGGCGTATCTTACGGAAGTTTGTGAGGACCTGGGACATTTTGTGCATACCTATGTCCTGCCAACGTTGCCGGCTTCGGACGTGCAGTTTCAGATCGGCCGCAAGTGCGCCTCAGCCCTCTTTACGTTTTGGAAGGAGGTGGCGCCCATCGTGGCGCGGAAGTATGGGGACAAGGCGGCGGAGATCCTGGCTAAGGCGCTGAACAACATCAGCCGGACCGCCGATATGGTGACGTCGGTGCGGCGGATCGCGCCTTCCGGCAGGGTGTGGAAGCCGTCGCGGCACAGCAAGGAAGCCCTGTATCACGCACTGCCAACGGCTGAGCAGTTGAAGAACTCCAACCTGGCGCAGTGGGTGAAGGCCGGGGAGGGAAAGGTGACCAAGGTGGCGAGCGCCCTGGTGGTCGTGGAGTATGTCAATATCGCGTTCGCCGTCAATTCGCTACGCGGAGCGAATCTGGATATCGATGGCGCGTTTACGGTGATGGGCGCCGTTGGCAGCTCGCTCGATTTCTATTCGGCGTTTAAGGTAGCCATCGGCGCGGCGGACGATATTGTGCTGGCGCCGATCGGGATGGTGTCGGCGATTATCGATTTCATGAGCGCGGTGAAGGACATGTACAAGGCGGCTGGGCGGCACGACTTCGGCGCCTTTGTTGGCGCCGATCTGGTGGCCGGAGGAAGTGCCTTGATCGCCATTGGGTGCTATACGGCTTGGACGGCGTCGGGCGCCGCCGCCACTGGCGTCGGGCTGGGGCCTGGCGTGGTGATGGGCATCGTCGGGGCGGTCTTCGTGGGTGCGGGGGTGCTGGTTTCCACCTTCGCGGGGCACTCGGATTTGGAGATCTTCGTCCACCACTGCGCGTTCGGTAAGAAGTTCGGGAAGGGCAACGAGATGCCGTGGTCGAGCGGGCCGATGTGGGAGTGGGAGGGGAATCCGGGCCGGCAGGTGGAGGCGCTTTGCGCTATCGTCTCGGATCTTTCGATCGCCGGCGTCGCGCCGGGAGTGCCGGCGGTGAAGATCAATTTCGGCCTGGTGAACGGCCGGAGCGTGTTCTATGCGGATTTCCGGACCAGCTACTCCGACGGGCGGAAGTATCGCAGTATCGTGCGTTTCGATATGTGGACCTCCGCAATGTCCAAGGTGTTCGGGGAGCCGCTGGACGAGACGGCATGCAAAATGGACGGGCAGACGGTGACTCTCGAAGTTCGATATCCAGTGCTGCAGGACACACCGATCGAGTGCGTCGGCGCTTCCTGTAGCGTCTACATGGATTACTACGGCAACGGTGAGTACAAGATTCCCCGAACGCAGAACGGGCTGGAACCTCTGGAATTAGAGCTGGTCTAGCCGGCCAGTCCCATCCCCGAGTTGGCTGACGGGAATGCCGGCCATTTCGAGGAGGGAGAGGTGGAGATTGGCGACGGGGGTGTTCTTGGCGAACGCCAGATGGCGGCCTCCCTTGACGGGGCCGCCGGCGACGAGGGTGGGCAGGTTGTTGTGATCGTGGACGTTCGGGTCGCCGATAGAGGCGCCGTAGAGGGTCACGGTGCTCTCGAGCAGGGAGCCTTCGCCGTCGCGGGTGGCCTGCATTTTATCGAGGAAATAAGCGTACTGTTCGACGTGAAATGCGTTGATGCGGGCCACTTTTTCCACCAGATCGGGGTCATTCCGATGGTGTGTACAGGAGTGATGGGCCTCGGGGACGCCGGCTTCGGGGTAGGTGTGGAGGCCACCTTCGCGGGCCAGCATGAAGGTGATCATGCGGGTGGCGCCGGAGGAGAAGGCGAGGACGGAGAGATCGAACAGGAGGCGGGCGTGTTCGCGGTAGCTGGTGGGGATGCCGGCCGGAGCGGCGCCGGTGGCGACAGGGGAGACCTTGGCCATGCGGGTTTCGATTTCGCGGATGGCGGTGAGGTATTCGTCGAGCTTGCGTTTGTCGGTGGCGCCCAAGTCGCGGGAGAGGCGGGCGGTTTCGCTACGGGTGAGGTCCAGGACGCTGCTGCGGGCGGCGCGCTGGGCGGGGGAGAGGCTGGCATCGCCGAAGAGCCGTTCGAAGACCGTGCGCGGGTTCATCTCCGGGGGCATGGGCTGGGTTTCGGATTTCCAGGAGATGCTCTGGTAGACGCAGCTGTAGCTGTCGCAGGAGCCGACCTGGCGGCTGTCTTCGCAGGTTAATTCCAGAGACGGGAAGCGGGTGGTTTTGGCGAAGTGGGACGCGGCGATCTGGTCCATGGAGACGCCGCAGCGGATGTCGGCCCCTTCGGTTTTGTGGGGGTGGACGCCGGTGAGGTAGCAGGAGGCGGCACGGGCGTGGTCGCCGCCGCCATCGCCCAGGGCGTTGCCTTGGTTGGCGGCGAGGCCGCTTAGTACGGTGACCCGGGAGCGGTGCTTTTCGAGAGACGCGAGGGTTCGCGGGAGGGTGAAGTTGGTGCCGGTCGCGGATGGCGTCCAGTAGGGCATGATCTTGCCGCTGGGGGCGTAGACGATCATGAGGCGGGAGGGTTGCGCCGCCGGGGCTGCCATGATTTCGAGCAGCGGCAGACCGAAGCTGGCGCCGACGCCTTGGAGAAGATGACGTCTGGATAGTTTCACTGGGCAGCTCCTTCGGCGCGGCGGCGGCGGAATGGGTCGCTTTCGACTACGCCTTCGATGAGGGCGGAGAAGCGGTAGCCGTTGGCGCGGACGCGGTCGACGATCTTGTTTACTGTGGGGCGGTCGCGGAGGTTCAGGCCGCGGCCTATGGCGTAGGTCAACACCTTTTCGGTGAGGGCGCGGGTGAAGATTTCGGGGTCGGCCTTCAGGATCTTTTTCATTTCGGACGGGTTGGAGAAGCGGACGCCCCCGGGGAGTTCTCCGGAGGCGTCTTCGGTGCGCCAGCGGCCGATGGCGTCGTAGTTTTCCAGGCCAAAGCCGAGCGGGTC